>NZ_JBHSFZ010000005.1:0-188013 GCF_042654265.1 Sphingobium tyrosinilyticum
GTGGCCACCAGATGGGCCGCCGGGGGTGGGGCCTCGGCCCCACCCCCGGCAACGCCGTCATCTACACCGGGAAATTACACCATCACCGCGGACGCTAGCACAAAAATCCCGATGGGTCCTTTCGACAGGCTGAGATTAAGCGCTGTCGGGAAGGCGAAGCGGTGCAGCTGATTGCAGAGCCGCACAATCCCTCTGACCCCCTGGCTGTTGCCGTTCTATCCCGGCGGGGGACCTGCATCGGCTATATCAGCCGGGAGCATAATGAGTGGATCAGCGAGAAGCTCGCCACTGATGGAATAGCATCAGCCTGCATTGACATGATTGTGGGCGGCGGACGCGACAAACCATCCCGGGCGTACTGCTCGAACTGAAGATGCTCTGACCGAGAGGGGGGCTGCGCGAGGGCCGCCTGCATAACGCTGATGGCACGACTGAATGATCGGATCGCGGCAGCGTGGAACTGCCTGCCATTTCAGTAATTTAATCAAAAAGCCCCGCCTCACTCAAAGGAAGGCAGGGCAGTTTGGGTCGCAATGCAGGCTAACCTGCATAGAGATAAGCGCCTTCGCGGGCATTGGTTGCTGCAAACCAGTTTGCTGCGTCCCGATAGCAACTGGGGCTATACCTAAGTTAGACAGCAAAAGCCCCGCGCTGCTGTCGGAGCGCGCGGGGCTTCTCGCAAGGGGGGTGGCGAGAGGATCCTTTTACGCCTCCGCCGACGAGTCGCCCATTTACCAACGGGCATACTCCTGAAGAAACGCCCACAAAGGAGTGCTACCTACCACTCACCCTACCTTTCTCGACAACCTCTATCGGCAAAAATCGCGGGAGAGCCGCAGAAATTCTGGGCTTTCTGGCTGAAAGGCAGATCCGGCAGGTTGTGGTGGAGGGTAAGTAGCCGCCAATCATAGCATGCTGATCAGCGCAAACTGATCCAACACTCTTCCTGCATACTTCACGCAGTCTTCCTAGGCAGCGGAAGCTAAGCGTTTACGGGCTTTTGAAGGGCGATCCGGCCGATCCCATGTGGGATCCATGTGCCATGGAGCCGCCGACGCTCATAAGAAAATGGCGGAAATGCTGGGGAAAACGCGTCACAAGAATGGCACACGGCTTCGCGGCGACATCGCGTCCGATGCGCCACAAACCGTTGATACTTCAGGAGAAAAAATGGTGCACCCGGCGGGATTCGAACCCACGGCCCTCAGATTAGGAATCTGATGCTCTATCCTGCTGAGCTACGGGTGCCCGGTGATGGCTCTATGCTGCGCGGCAGGCGTGGTCAATTCTTCGCTTCAGGGGGCACGACCGGAAACAGCAGCGGCGCGACCTCCACGCCTTCCGAAAGCAGCGCATGCGCTTCTTCGGGCGCCACTTCGCCATGGATGCTCGCTCGGTCCTTCTCGCCATAATGCATGGCGCGCGCCTGTTCGGCGAAGCCTCTGCCGACCCAGGTCGATTCTTCCAGCACCTTTGCCTGCGCCTGTGCGAGGGACTGCATGATCTCGCGCATCCGGGCCTCGTCTCCGGCGAGCGCGACCGGCGCGGTGGGCGCGGCGGCGGGAGGAGCCTCAACGGACCGCTGGTTGCCTTTGGCCCCGACGGCGGGAGCCATCACCGCCTTGGTGATATCCGGATCGCCGCAGATCGGACAGATCAACAAACCGCGCGCAGATTGGTCCTCATAGTCCGCACTTGAACCGAACCAGGCTTCGAACACATGCTCATGGGCACGGCATTTAAGGTCGAAAACAATCACGAAAGCGTCACGTCCACAGGAAGGATGCGCCGGTTGGCGATCGCGGGCACCCGCCCGCGCACCTCCTCTACGCGCGACAGATCAAGTTCCGCAAGGGCAAGGCCAGCCTCCACCCCCATGTCCACCACTATCTCACCCCAAGGATCGACGATCAGGCTATGGCCGTAGGTTTCGCGCCCATCGTCATGCCGCCCCGTCTGCGCCGCAGAGATGACGAAGCAGCCCGCCTCGATCGCGCGGGCGCGCAGAAGGATGTGCCAATGCGCCTGTCCGGTCGGCACGGTGAAAGCCGCTGGCATCAGCAGCACCGTCGCCCCTGCATTGGTGAGCGCGCGATACAAGTCAGGAAAACGCATGTCGTAGCAGACGGAAAGGCCCATCCTTGCCCAGGGCGTATCTACCGCCACCACCCGCTCGCCCGGGCCATAGACCGAGGATTCCCGCCAACTCTCGCCCGTGGCCAGATCGACATCGAACAGGTGGATCTTGTCGTAACGGGCGCGAATGGCTCCGTCCGCGTCGATCATGAAGCTACGATTCGCCCATCGCCCGTCGCTGCGCTCATCCTTCAGCGGCAGCGATCCCAGATGCACCCAAAGTCCATGCTTCGCCGCCGCCTCACGCACCTGCGCAAGGACGGGATCGTCCGCTTCACAACGAAGGGTGGCCGCCGCGCGAGAACGGTCACGGTCCAGATACCCTGCCATTTCGGGGGTGAAGAGCATGTTCGCTCCCTCAGCCGTAGCACGCCCGATCATTTCCGCAATCGCTGCGCCATTGGTGGCGGGATCGATTCCGCTCGTCATCTGGAAGATTGCGGCCCGCATCTTGCTCACAGGCCGAGCAACGGGTCCAGCTTGCCCTGGCGATCCAGCGCCGCCATGTCGTCGCTGCCGCCAATATGCCTGCCGTCGATGAAGATCTGCGGCACGGTCGTGCCGCCATTGGCGCGCTCCAGCATCTCGGTGCGCTGGGGCCCACCCATCGTTATGTCATATTCGTCGAACGCGACGCCCTTGCTCTCCAGAAGCGCCTTCGCCCGCGAGCAATAGCCGCACCATGCCTTTGTGTAGATTTCGACCTTCGCCATTACATACTCCTTGCGGGCTGAAATTGTGGCTGAGCCATGCTTTGTCAATCGATGCCTTCACCCCCCTCCGGCAAGGCCCGCGCCCAGCACATCAGGTGAACGCTGGAAGCGCCGCCCCGTTTCAGCACGCGCGCACGGGCGGCGGCCGTCGCGCCGCTGGTATGCACATCATCGATCAGCAGCACCGATCGTCCCTTCACCTGATGGCCGGGCGCCAGGGCGAAAGCGCCGCGCACCGCCTTTGCCCGCTGCCCCGCGTGCATGCCTCGTAGTGGCTGGGTCGCACGGGTGCGCAGCAACCCATGCTTATCCACTGCCAGTCCCGACGCTCGCCCCAGATGATCAGCGATCAACGCCGCCTGGTTGAAGCCTCGCCACCATAGCCGCCAGCGATGGAGCGGCACCGGCATGATCAGCGGCAGCGCTTCGAAGTCGGGCAGGCGTCTTGCCATATGCCGCGCGATCAGCCGGGCAAGTCCAATGCGCTTCCCATATTTCAGCCGCAGAGCGACCTTGCGCGCGACATCGCCATAGGCAAGCACGGCCCGCGCACTGTCAAAGGGCGGCGGATCGGCAAGACAGGGGCCGCATGCCGCATCCCGGCCGCGGTCGTGGTCGAACGGCACGCCGCAGCGCGCGCAGCAAGGCTCGCTCAGAAAACGCATCCCGCCCCAGCACGAAAGGCAGAAAGCGTCGTCCGCTTCAACAATCGCGCCGCAGCCGGGGCAGCGCCGCGGCAGGGCGTAATCCAGCACGGAGCGTAATGCGCCCTTGAGAATGGTGGCAAGCGGCATGATCTCCCTTGTTCCCGTTCCGCCCCGGATGCACAAGGCCCGCCATGACCCAGCCTGATATCTTCGATCGATCCCTGCGCGCCCTGCGACGGGACCGCATGATGGCCAGATTTGCGGATCACGACTTCCTCTATCGGGCCATGCTGGACGAAATGCTTGACCGGCTGG
The DNA here is from genome assembly GCF_042654265.1 of Sphingobium tyrosinilyticum. Taxonomy (NCBI): domain Bacteria; kingdom Pseudomonadati; phylum Pseudomonadota; class Alphaproteobacteria; order Sphingomonadales; family Sphingobiaceae; genus Sphingobium; species Sphingobium tyrosinilyticum. The sequence goes on from NZ_JBHSFZ010000005.1 coordinate 3,812, forward strand.
CCGATGTTCAGCGCGAATTGCCGGAAGCGCTCGTCATCGGATGCCCCGACGCGACCGCCCGCGCCGCGCTGGAGGCGATGGGCAAGCGCGTCGCCTGCGTCGATCCCGGCTTTGCAGCCGCCCGCTTGCAGGGGGGCGTGCAGGCGGAAGAGGATGCGCTGCCCTTTGCGGACGACAGTTTCGACCTGGTGCTGGCCTGCGGAACGCTCGATAGCGTCAATGACCTGCCGGGCTCGCTCATTCTGATGCGGCGGGTCCTGCGACCTGATGGCCTGATGCTCGCCGCCTTCACGGGCGCAGGCACTCTGCCCCGTTTACGCGCCGCGTTAATGGCGGGCGAAGGCGACCGGCCACACCAGCATATTCACCCGCAGGTCGATGTGCGCGCGGCCGGCGATTTGCTGAGCAGGGCTGGCTTCGCCATGCCGGTGGCGGACAGCGAGACGCTGACCGTACGCTATGGCGACATGCTGCGCCTGATGCATGATCTGCGCGGCATGGGGGCGGGCAATATGCTTGCTTCGCACCCCCCTGCCCTGCGGCGCAATACGCTGATCGGCGCGGCCCAACATTTCGCCGCGGCCGCCGATCCCGATGGACGAACGGCGGAGCAGATGGCGATCCTTTACCTGAGCGGCTGGAAACCGGACCCGAGCCAGGCAAAGCCGGCGCGCCGTGGCAGCGCGACCGTATCGCTGGCCGAGGCGCTCAAACGGAAGGATTAAGGCCGCTCGTCATTCCAGCGACCCGAGGGCAGCGAGGCCAAGGCCGGAAGTCGAAATCCCAGTTCCGCAGCGGTGACGAACGAAATCGCTTACAGGGCGCTCAAGCGGCCAGCCGCAGGAACGGCACCGGCTCCGTCGATCGCAGCACGATCGGATTGCCTTCAGACGCCTCGAACAGTTCGCCGTCCAGGATGACGCTACTATGATCGCCTTCGATCCGGATGATGTCGCCCTGCTCCAGATGGACGCCTTGCACCTGCGCCTTGCCGACCCGGCGCGTAATGCTGGCCCAGCCAAGGCGCAGCAGCGCGGGTAGGCTCTGATCAACCGCCATCAGCTTCATGTTGCCCCGGCGGCTGTCGCCTGCCTGCACGCCCAAGAGCAGCCGGTCGAGCGTCGTTACTATCAGCACCGCAAAGCGCCCGGCGAGTTGTCCTTCGCGGATGAGGCTGATGCGCACCGGATGGCTCGACTGCGGAAGGAAGCGGGCGCGGATTCCGAAGATCAGCGACACCAGCACCGCGATCACCGTCAGGAAATGGCTGAGCCCATTGGACAGGCCGAGCGGATAAATCTGGTTCCGGCAATAGAGCATGTAATCGGCTAGGCCAGCGCCGCCCAGAAACATGCCCAGCACCGGACGCGATTCCGCCCGCCCATCCGACAGCGCGATCAGTTCGCGCGCGACCACATGATCATCGACACCGGCCTTGGCGATCTCGACGATCCTTTCCAGCGCCTTGATCGGATCGCCATGAATGCCAAGGTCCAGCGCGATCAGGTTCGTCTTGCCATTGGGCAGCACCGCGATCGGCGGCACGCGCCCGGTGAAATGTTCGCCCTGATAGAGTTCCGTCAGCGCGGCCTGCACCGTGCCATCGCCGCCATTGATGACAATGACGACCGGATCGACGCGAGCGATGGTCTGCAGCGCCCGCCCGATCTGCTCGACATGCTCCACCTCATAATGGAAAATGTCGGGATTGCTGGCGCAATAGCTGCGCACGCGCGGAAGCGTCTGCCGGTTGCCCGTCGACTTGGGATTGGACAGGAGCGCGACGCGGACCATCGGATCAGGACATATATTGAAGTTTGATGGTGATATGGGTCACGCCCGGCCCGACCTTGACCGCAGCCTTGTCTATCGACGGCTTGCCCAGGTTGAAGATGCTGATCGCCGGATTGTTGGAAAATCCGCCACCATCGCGCGAAATGCTGGTCTTGCCGTTGCCGTCGCGATCATGCCGCACCGCGATTGCATAGCGGCCCGGTTCCGGCACCGGCATGCAGAAACGCATGCCGCCATTGCTCGGCCGCACGACAGTATCGATGCGGTTGAGCCAGGCGCCCTTCGCCAGCCAGGCGCTCTTGGTAGCGGGATAGGATTGAACGCGCACCTTGCCGGTCGCGGCGGCAAAGCCACGCACATCGACCAGCAGCGCGGGGCCCTTGACCGATGCGCCGCACCGATCCAGATCGTTGCCGATTTCCTGTCCATGGGCCAACGCCGGAACAGCGGCAAACAGCGCCCCTGCCGACAACAGACCCATCGCAACTTTGAACATGACCATCCAACTCCGTGAAGCTATAGCCGCCCGAGAAAATCGGACGGCGAGCCCCTGTTCGCCCCCGCGAACTTCATTTCCGTGATTCTGCTATGAGCGGGGTTTGCGGCCAAATCATGGTGATGGGACGACCACATAGAGAATGCTGACCGCCACCGACCGATATCTCGCCCGCCTGATTGCGCTACCGATGCTCGGCACGCTGGTCATTTCCGCGATGCTGCTGGTGCTCGACAAGATGCTGAGCCTGTTCGACTTCGTGGCGGCGGAGGGCGGTCCCGTCAGCGTCGTGTGGCGCATGCTCGCCAACATGATGCCGGAATATCTCTCGCTCGGCATTCCGATCGGGCTGATGCTGGGCATATTGCTGGCCTTCAGAAAACTCGCTCTGTCGTCCGAACTGGACGTGATGCGCGGGGTCGGCCTGTCCTACGGGCGGCTGCTGCGCGTCCCCTATATGTATGCCATCGCGCTGGCGCTGCTCAATTTCGGCATCGTCGGCTTCGTCCAGCCGCTGTCCCGCCATGCCTATGAAGCGCTCCGCTTTGAACTGCGATCAGGCGCTCTGGGCGCATCGATCAAGGTCGGAGAGTTCACCAGCCTCGGCAAACGCATGACGCTGCGGATCGAGCGTAGCCTGGATGAAGGCCGGAACCTTCAGGGCATCTTCGTGCGCGCCGTTGGCAAAAACGGTCAGACCGTGGCTGTGACGGCGGCGCAGGGCAGCTTCCTTGCCACCGACGATCCCGACACCATCATCTTCCGCCTGCGCGACGGAGTACTGGTGAATGACGCGCCTCAATATAAATCGCCGCGCATTCTGTCCTTCTCCAGCCATGACCTGCCGATTGACTTGCCGCAGATTGAGCGGTTCCGCGGCCGCAATGTCGATCGCGAAAAGACGATCCCGGAACTGGCGGTCATTGGCCATGATCCCTCCACGCCTGAAAAGCTGCGCAACGAGATTCGCGCCAATTTCCATTTCCGCATGGTCGAAGTGGCAATGATGCTGTTGCTGCCGCTGGCCGCGCTTGCCTTCGCCATCCCGCCCAAAAGATCGACCTCGGCGCTGGGCGTCTTCCTGTCGATCGTCTTCATCGTGACCTATCACAAGATTAACGAATATGGCCAAGGCGTCGGTTCGCTGGGCAAGGTCGATCCGATCATCGCACTATGGGCGCCGTTCCTGCTGACCGCCGCGTTGATCTTCTGGATGTATCATGTCGTCGCGCACCGCCCGGGCGGACAGCCGATCGGCGCGCTGGAATACGCCTTCGCCAAGCTCGGAAAGCAGGTCGCGAAACTGCTGCGCTTCGGCCGGAAGCGCAGCCTGGCGGCGCAAGGAGCAGCCTGACCCCATGCAGTTCGACTTCTTCCCCTCGCGCCAGATCAGCTGGTATATGGTGCGCCTGTTCCTGACGCGAACATTCGCGGTGCTGGCGTTGCTGGTGGTCGTGCTCCAGACGCTCGATCTGCTCGGCCAGTCCGGTGACATCCTTTCTTATCCAGGGAATGGCGACGCGCAGCTGTGGCATTATGTCGGGCTTCGCGTGCCGCAAATCGTCGCGCGCTTCCTGCCCTTCTCCGTTCTGCTCGGTACGCTGATCATGCTCGCCAGCCTCAACCAGAATAGCGAGATCATCTCGATGAAGGCGGCGGGTCTGTCCGCGCACCAGATATTGGCGCCCCTGATTGCGGCAGCGCTTGGCGTGGTGCTGGTGAGCTACGCCTTCAACGAACGGGTCGTCGCCCGCTCCACCGCAGCGCTCAGCGCCTGGCAGGCGGTAGATTATGGCCCCGTGCCACCCAACAGCGGCATCAAGGCCAATCCATGGGTGCGCGACGGCAACAATCTTGTCACCGCCGCAATCGTCGCGGGCCGGGGCACCGCCGTGCAGTTACGCAAGGTCGAGATATTCAATCGCGTCAACAACAGCCTGACGACAATCGTGCAGGCGCCCAAGGGCCATTATGATGCCGCCAATAAGAGCTGGCTGTTGGAAGATGCGCGCCAGTTCGATGTCGCCCGCGGGACCGAACGACGGGTTGGCACTGTCCGTTTCGGCCATGCAATCCGGCCCGACCAGTTCACGTTGGCCAAGGTCGATCCCGACGCCATGACATTCAGCGAGCTGCGCGCCGCCATCAGCGACCTGCGCGACGCGGGTCGTCCGACCGCCGAGCTGGAAGGAAGCCTTTGGCATAAATTGTCCGGGCCGCTCTCTGCGTTGCTGATGCCGATCCTGGGCTCGGTCGCCGCCTTTGGCTTGGCCCGGTCGGGTCAGCTGTTCGTCAGGGCGGTGCTGGGCATGGCGCTGGGCTTTGCCTATTTCGTCGCCGACAATTTCTCGCTCGCCATGGGCAATCTCGGCGCCTACCCGCCCATCCTCGCCGCCTGGGCGCCTTTCTTCCTGTTCCTGCTGGTGGGCGAGACGGTCTTGTTCCGGACGGAAGAATAGACCCTAATTTGCTCGTTACTCAGAAAGCGGGGGGTCGGAGGCCCGCAGCGTACGCCCATCTAAGATTCCAGCCTGCGCTGGGATGATAGGAGCGGATCAGCGCCGCCCCATCGTACTCCGCGCGATCTTACCAACCAACGGCCACATGCCGGTATAATTCCCCCGGTGATAGGGCGACTCTTCACCCAAAGCGGTGACCAACCGGGCGTGCGCCTTGCCCAGCGCATGATAGGGCACGCTCGGCAAAAGATGGTGCAGCGCATGATAGCGAAGGCCAACGGGCGCCCATATCGCCGCCAGCGGCGAGGGCGGCGGCACATTCACCGAATCCAGATATTGCGCCGTCACGGTCATCGCCTCGCCCTCATTCTCCCAAAGATGGGCGACCAACGTGCGCAGCTGGTTGATGACGGTCATCCCCGAATGCACTGCCATATAAACCAGCAGAGGCTTCCACCCGAGCAGGAAAACGCTTCCGACCAGCATCAGCGCGAACAGGCAGGCTCCCGCCTCCTGCCACATCCATTGGCGGCGAAACGCACCTTCCGGCGCACGGCGGCGATAAGCGGGGTTGATCGACAGCGCGGAAAGCTCGGCCACGACCTTGCGCCGCAGCCCGGGCAGGATCAGGCTGATCGGCGTCAGTAAACCAAAGCGCAGGATCAATCCCACCGGCGCCAGCGCCGCGACCAGGATGAACAGCGGCAACGACCAAGGCTTCATCAGCGCCAACGGCAGATATTCCGGATCATTGGCGGTGCCATAGCGTGTCCGCGCGTGGTGCTGCGTATGCACATCCTCATACATGAAGGATGGGATCATCAGCGGAATCCCCACCATCAGGTTCCAGCCGAGCCGAAAACCGGGCAACGCATCCTTGCGGATATGGGTCAACTCATGGATGAAGCTCGCCGCACGATACAGCGCCAACATCGCGACCAGTCCGCTGACGATCGCGAGCGGCACAGTGTCGATTAGAATTGCACCGGCCAGCCCAGCATAACCGACCAGCGCCGACGCCAGCATGTCCGGCCAGTAGATTTTGGGATTTGCCACCGCATATTCGCGCGCCAGGTCCGCGGCGGCGCGCAGCATCGCCGTATCGTCGGGAATCGCGAAGCGCTTGGCGGCTGCGCCTGCAATGATGGGATCATGCACAGTCATGCGGCGCTCCTATACCGTAATTGCGCTGAAATCGTGGCAGCGGCATGACAGGTCCGCCTTGGTCGCGCCAGAGGGCGAGGTCCCGATTGACAATCGCGAAACAAGCGCCGAACTGCTGCGATCCATTACCGAAAGCTCTGCCGTGGCTCATTCCGATCTGGTAATCACCCCCGTCACCTCCAAGGCCGACCGCAAGGCGTTTGTCGAGTTGCCCTGGCGGCTTTACGCCAATGACCCCAATTGGGTGCCGCCGCTCAAGGATGAAGTGTACGGCCTCATCACCCCGGGCAAAAACCCCTTCTTCGGTCATGCAGAAGCGCAATATTTTCTCGCACGCCGGGGCGACCGGATCGTCGGCCGCATCTCGGCGCATATCGATCATCTGGCGCTCGCCCAGCCCGCAGGACAGGGCATGGGCCCAGGAACCGGCAATTTCGGCCTGTTCGAAGCGGAGGATGCGGATACTGGAAAGGCGCTGATCGGCGCGGCGGAAGCCTGGCTTCGCGCCAAGGGCATGACCCGCGTTCTCGGGCCCATCTCCCTTTCCATCTGGGAAGAACCCGGCCTGCTGATCGAAGGGCATGACCATCCACCCACGGTGATGATGGGCCATAACAGCCCCGCCTATCAGGCGATGGTCGAAGGGTCCGGCTATCAGCCGATCAAGCAACTCAAAACCTATGAGTTGGACATCACCAAGCCCTTCCCTCCGCTTATCCAGCGCATCATCTCCTCGGGTGAGAAGAGCGACCGCATCCGCGTGCGCAAGGTCGACAAGTCGAAATTCGATGCGGAGGCGGCGATCATCCTCCACATCCTCAACGACGCCTGGGGCAAAAATTGGGGGTTCGTGCCGATCACCGACGCGGAGATCGCCTTTATCGGCAAGAAGCTGAAACCGTTGGTGTTTGAAGACCTGATCATGATCGCTGAACTGGAAGGCGAACCGGTGGCGTTCATGATGACGCTGCCCGACCTCAACGAAGCGACCGGGCCGCTTAACGGATCGCTCTTCCCCTTCGGCTGGGCGAAGCTGCTCTGGTGGTTGCGCAGGCCGCAGGTCCGCACCATGCGCGTGCCGTTGATGGGCGTCGTGCAGCGCCTGCAATCGTCCCGCATGGCGAGCCAGCTCGCCTTCATGATGATCGAATATATCCGTCGCAGGGCGACCGCCAACTATGGCGCGACGCGCGGGGAAATCGGCTGGGTGCTCGACGACAATCAGGGCATGAACGCCATTGCCGACGCGATCGATAGCAAGGTGAACAAGGTCTATCAGATCTACGAGAAGGATCTTTAAGCCGATCCATAGCCACCGTCACCCCCGCCTACGCGGGGATGATGGCGCAAATTACCCGGGCACAGCCACATCGATGGCCCCCGGCGCGACCGCGACGGTGACCGGGGTCTTGGCCAGCACCTCGCCATCGATCGAAATCCGCTGCCGGGGCCGCGTCTCGATCCGAAAGGAGCGCCCCCGAAATTCCTCCGTCTGCCCATCACGGTCGCGCAGCTTGAAGAATTTCGCATACCAGTCCCAAGCGAGTCGCGCATGGCTCCTTCCCACCACCGCCTGTATCACCAGTTCACCGCTCTGGACGTCCGCCTGTTCTGACAGTTCCACCCCGCCATGATAGGAACCGTTCAATATCCGTACTTCGGTGGACCACATGCGGCGCTGGCTCTGTCCGTCATCGATCATCAACCGAAACGCGCGAAATCCGATGGAGCATTTGACCGCCCAGATCAGATAGCCGATCCGCCCGAGATAGCGTTTCAGCTTGTGCGGCACTGTCCTGCCGATCATCGGCGACAGCCCCAGAGAGGCCGCGTTGACGAAATAATCATGGTCGATCACGCCAAGGTCGATACGCTGCCGCCGCCCCTTAGCGATCACCTCCACCGCACCTTCCAGATCGAGCGGGAGGCCAAGCGTGCGGGCAAAGCTGTTCGCCGTTCCGAGCGGCAGGACGCCGAACACGCAATTTTTCCCCACCAGTTCATCGACCGTTCCGGACAGCGATCCATCACCGCCGCCCACGATGACCATCGGCGCGCCGCTTGCCACAGCCTGGCGCACCAAGTCCTGCAATCGATCCGGGTCATGCACGGCATGGGCGGCGATCAACCGCACCCCGCCCTGCTCCAGCTTTTCCTTGGCCTGCGCGAATAAAGCCTCGCCCTTGCGGCTGTGGACATTGACGATCAGCACCGCCTCGCGCGGCAGGGGGTTTATTTCCATGCCCCAACAACACGCCAGGGCTTCATCGGCTCCTGCCCGCAACAAATCGGGCATTGCGGTCGTTGAAAAGCCATGGCCCGCATAGCTCACCTCTCCGACGTGCATTTCGGCGCGAATGACTCGAAGATCGTCTCCGCCACCGAAGCCTGGCTGCAACAGAGCCAGCCCGACCTCGTCATCATCAGCGGCGATTTCACTCAACGCGCGCGTGTGGAGCAGTTCCGTGCCGCGTCCACCTGGCTGAACCGCTTGCGAGCCGCGGGCATGCGTCTGCTCGTCATTCCGGGCAATCATGACGTGCCGCTCTATGACGTAATGCGCCGCTTCGCCGCCCCCCTCGGCCGCTACAAACGCTATATCAGCAACGACCTGTGCCCTTGGTATGAGGACGCGGAAGTCGCCATCCTCGGCCTGAACACCGCGCGATCGCTGACGATCAAGGACGGCCGCATCAATCATGAGCAAATGCGCCTCCTGCGGGAGCGATTTGCCCTGGTCGCGCCAGACAAGACGCGCATCCTCGTCACCCACCACCCGCTGTTCGCCATGCCGATCGGCAAGGGTGGCGAACTGAGCGAGGCGGTCGGCCGCCATGAGGACGCGGTCGAAGCGGCTACCGATGCGGGCATCCACATCGCACTGGCGGGCCATTTTCACCGCACCTACGCCGAAGCGGCGCAGAAGATGGTCGCCGACGCGGGCGGCGCGTTGGTGATCCAGGCGGGCACGGCCACATCAACACGCCTGCGCAATGCGGAGCCGCAGAGCTTCAACTGGCTCCATGTGCATCGCAACGACCGGATAGAGCTGCAGGTCGTCGTATGGGACGGAGCCAGCTTTCAGCGCGGCCACCATGTCGAATATCGTCGCGACGCCGCCGGATGGCAGGCGCATGAACTGCCCGACGTCTCGGCCCGCCCCGGCATCCGCGTCGCGCAGGCCGCCCGCGCCTGATCGCTCAGTCGAAGGCGGGGCTCGCCAGCGCCAGCGCATGTTCGCGAATGGCAGCGGGCCAGCCAGCCGTCTGCGCCTCGAACTGCGCACGATCCTTGGCATAAAGCGCTCGGATGGCCGCTTCATAGCCCGGCCGGTCGCCTGCCATCACGGTCAGGAAATGATAAGCCGCGTCCATGGCAGCGCGCGGCGTGACCTGCCCTTCTGAAGCCTTGCGCGCCTGTTCGACTAACCGCCGCAACGTGGCGGACGCGCCACCTGCCTGCGTCGCGAGCCATTCCCAATGGCGGGGCAGCAGCGTGACCTCCCGCGCCTGCACGCCCATCTTGGGCCGTCCTCGCCCCCGCTGCGCAGGTTCGCGCAGGTCAAGGTCGATCTGCCGGCCCGTCAGATCATCGAACAGCAGAAGATTTTGGGCATCATAACCCATCGCCCGCAACGCCGCGCGCACTTCATCCTCGTCGCCGGTGGCGATCCAAAGCTCGCCTGAAAATGCCGTATATGTCCGCGCCACGCCGAATCTCCTTCGACGCAAAGAATATCACCCGGATAATATATAGTCAATAAGACCCGGATAAATTTATTCGCTCAGCTTCACCCAGGTCGGCGCATGGTCGCTCGCTTTTTCCCGCCCGCGGAAATCCTTGTCCACTTGCGCATCGACCAGGCGGTCGGCGGCCGCCGGGCTCAACAGCAGATGATCGATCCGAAAGCCCGCGTCGCGCGGCCAGGCGTTCATCTGATAATCCCAATAGGTCCACACCCCGCCCGCAGGATGGCGGCTCGCGATAGCGTCGGTCCAGCCATCGCCCAGCAAACGCCGGTAGGCCGCGCGGCTTTCCGGCTGCATCAGCGCATCGTTGGCCATGGCCTTCACGGCATAAACGTCCCGGTCACGCGGGATCACATTATAGTCGCCCGCAAGGATGGCAGGCACTTCCTCCGCCCAAATCTGCGAAGCCCGATCGCGCAGTCGCTTCATCCAGCGCAGCTTATAGTCGAATTTGGGTCCCGGCTGAGGATTGCCATTGGGCAGGTAAATGCTGGCAACGCGTACCCCTTTCACATCGGCTTCGATATAGCGGCTATGCTCATCCTCGGGCTCACCCTCCAGGCCGCGACGTATCTCGGCAGGCGTTTCGCCGCGCGCCAATATGGCAACGCCGTTGAACCCCTTCTGCCCATGCCAGATCGCTCCATAGCCAACCTCCTCGATATCCTTGATCGGGAAGGTTTCGTCGGAAGTCTTGATCTCCTGCAGGCAGGCGACATCGGGCTGCGTTTCGTTCAGCCATTCCAGCAGGCGGGGCAGCCGCGCCTTGATGCCGTTGATGTTGAAGGTCGCGATGCGCATGGCCGGTTCTCCTCCCGCGCATCCCTAGAGAGAAGTGCAGCCCTTCGACAAGGGAGGGCCAGAGATTAAATCGAAAAGCTGGACCCGCAGCCGCATCCGGCTGTCGCGTTGGGGTTCGTCACCTTGAACGCCGCGCCGCCCAAGTCGGACACGAAATCCACCGCCGCGCCGCGCACCAAGTCCAGGCTGACGTCATCCACCACCAGCGTCACGCCGTCACGCTCCACCGCCACATCGTCAGCTTCGACCGTCTCGGCCAGCCCGAAGCGATATTGGAAGCCCGAACAGCCGCCGCCCTCGACGGCAAGGCGCAGGATCGCGGGTTTGCCCTGCTTGGCGGCAATGGCGGCGACCCGCGCGGCGGCGGAGGAGGTCAGGTCAATATCGGTCATGATGCCTAGATAGGATCAAGCAAAAGGCCCGGCAACCCATGGGCGCCGAGCCTTTGCAAAAGACGAACGGAGTGGGGTTGATTATTCAGCCACCTTTTCCTGCGCCTTGGTCGGGCCGCCCATGGCAACGGGAGGCTTGGTGTTCATCGCCACCAGAACATCGGGACCGACAACGAAGGGGATCGGGTTGATCGCCTGACCATCGACGCGCACTTCATAATGAAGATGGCTGCCGGTGGAACGGCCCGTCGAGCCCATCAGGCCGATCAGCTGGCCGCGATGCACATAGCTGTTCGGGGCAGCAATCAGCTTCGACATATGGCCGTAGCGGGTTTCAAGACCGCCGCCATGTGAGATCTGGACGAGATTGCCATAGCCGCTCGCCCAACCGGCGCGGCTGACGATACCATCGGCGGTCGCATAGATCGGCGTGCCGACCGGACCCGGAATATCGATGCCCTTGTGCATCCGCGCGCCGCCGTTGAACGGATCGGAACGGACGCCGAAATTGGAAGTCAGGGAAAGCTTCTGAACGGGGCGGCCAGAGGGGATGTTGTTCTCAACCTTGGCGTCGCCGTCCAGCCGCTGCAGGCTGGAGAAGAGATTGGAAAAGCCCACATCGGCCGGGCCAAGCGCGCTGCTGTTGATTTCCGACGCGTCGCCATAAGGATCGTCGGCATTATTTTTGGCCTGAGCCGGGACCGCGGCGCAAAGTGCGCCCGCCATGCCAACTACTCCCGCCATTTTAAACGCAGCCTGGAACCATGGCGCGCTGCGCGCATTCATTGAACGAAGAAACAACATGCCGACCCCGACTTATTCACCGGAGGCTTTAAGCCTCTCGGCGCTCCCCGTGTTGACCAATGCGACCACAAGTCGCCACCCGCATCACCAAAAGGACATCTCGCGCTTCATTGTGCAAGCGCGCTGTAAAAATCCAGCGTTAAACCGGCTTGCCGACGCGCCGAGTCGTTGAACGGAGGCTTCAAGCCCCCGCGAAAATGGCGTTTTACAAGGATTTGGTAATGATTTGCGGCGTTCAGCCCGGCTCGGTTCGTGGCGTGGCTGAACCATGTCGTCCCGGCCAAAACATGCCGAATCTCATCTGTCATAATGCGCTGCAACATTCGGGCTGATTGCCTGTCCCCTGCCCCTTCGAAACGCTCGATCGTGGCCGGTGTGATGTCGAGCGCACGGGCTTCCAGCACCATCGGCACGATCGCCAGCCGCGCCATCGCGTCATGCGCCGTCTCGCTCGCCGCTTGCCATAGCCCGTCATGCGCAGGCAGCGCGCCATATCCGCTACCCAGCTGCCGCAGCCGCCGATCCAGCAGCGCGAAATGCATCGCCTCTTCGGCGCCCACGCGCATCCAGTCACTAGTAAAGTCGCGCGGAAATTCTGCGCCGAACCGCCCGATCAGGTCGAAAGCAAGATCGATGGCGACGAATTCGATGTGAGCGAGCGCATGCAGCATGGCGATCCGCGCTCGCTCGGAACCGATCTTGCCCCGCTTGGGCATCTGGTTCGGCGGCAGCAACAGCGGCGTGCCCGGCCGGGCCGGGCGGTCAGGCATGACCACATCAAAGCGATGCGCAAGCCGCCCCTGCCGCCACGCACGCGCCACCGCGCGGGCCGCCATCAGCTTGGCCCGCGGGTCGGGCGTCGTCAGCACATGGGCGCAGGCTGCACCTACGCTTTCAATCTCATCCGGCAGGATCAAAGCGCCTTCGCCGCCTCCAGCACTTCGGCGGCGTGCCCCTTCACCTTCACCTTGGGCCAGACCCGCTGGATCTTCCCCTCTCCGTCCGCCAGGAAGGTCGCCCGCTCGATGCCCATATATTTACGACCGTAGAGCGACTTTTCGACCCAGGTGCCAAAGGCTTCGCAAGCATCGCCCGGCTCGTCCGAAGCCAGGGTGACCGACAGACCATATTTGTCGGCGAACTTCTTCAGCTTGGCCGGCTTATCCTTGGACACGCCGACCACCGGCACACCCAATGCAACGAACTCACTCGCCAATTCGGTGAAATCCTTCGCCTCATTGGTGCAGCCTGGCGTGTCCGCCTTGGGATAGAAATAAACGACAATGGGCTTGCCGCGATAGCGCGCCAGCGTGAGATCGCCGCCGTCGGCATCCTTCAGCGCTACGTCGGGCAGCGTGTCACCGACTTCCAGCATCATCTTCCTCCACATAGGGCGCGGCCAGCCCCGCCCAGGCATCTCGCACCCTTTGCCGGGCCTCGTCATAGCTTTCAAGCAGCGCGTCCCAGCTTTCGACGCCACAGGCGCGCGCGACCACCGGCCGCGTGGCTTCCGGCGGTTCAGTGGATTTGGGCGACACCAGCCGCGACACGATCAGGAAGCGCGTGATCAGATCATGCGCGGAGATCAGTTCTCCCGGCAAATGTCCCGCGGCCACCAATTGCTCCAGCGCGGCGCGAAGATCGGGGTTGAACGCCATATTGTGCCGGAACTGGGTCACATGGATCAGGAACTCCAGATCGACGAGCCCGCCAGGCACCATCTTGACGTCCAGCTCGCTGGCCGGCGGCTTGTGCTTGGCGATGTCGCCGCGCATCTTCACCGCATTGCGCGCCAGCTCCGGAAAATCGCGCGACCGCTCCAGCGTCTCGGTCAGGATAGCGCCCAGCGCCGCGCGCGCCTTGGTCGATCCGAATATCGGCCGCGCTCGCGTCAACGCCAGATGCTCCCAGGTCCAGGCTTCCTCGCGCTGATATTTGGCGAAGCTGTCCAGGCTGACCGCGAGCAAGCCCTGCGCACCCGAAGGCCGCAGCCGCGTATCCACCTCATATAGCGGCCCCGCAGCCGTCTGCACCGACAGCGCGTTGGTGATCCTCTGCCCCAGCCGGTTGAAATATTGCGTGGCGCCGAGTGGCTTGGGACCATCGGACTCGGTCAGGAAATCGCCGGTGAAGAGATAGACCAGATCCAGGTCCGACGCATGGGTCAGAACACCGCCGCCCAGCCGCCCCAGCGCCAATATGACCATCTCGCCACCTGACACCTTGCCATGCGCAGTTTCAAACTCCGCGATCGTCGCGCTGACCAGCGCCTCGATCGCCGCTTCCGCCACGCGCGAATAGCCCCGCCCCGCTTCCAGCGGATCGCCGCCACGAATGATCTGCGCGCCCAACGCAAAGCGCCGATCATTCACCCGCTGCCGCACCCGGTCCAGCAGCGCCTGATAATCCTCACCCTTTTCGAGTTGAGAGAATTGCTCGGCCAGCTGCGCCACCGGCGGCGGCGGATCAAAGGCCGACGTATCGATCAGGCCGTCGAGCAGTTCCGCTCGCCGCCCCAGCGCATCGGCCAGCGTCGGCGCGTGACTGAGCAGTTCGACCATCAGTTCGGCCAGCCCCGGCCTCGCAGCGAGCAGCTTGAAAAAGTTGATCGCGCTCGGCAACCGCCCGATCAGGTCGTCCAGCCGGTTAAGCGCGCGCACCGGATCGGGCGCGGCGGCAAGCGTGCGCATCAGGCCGGGCAGCAATTCCTCCAGCGCCTCACGCGCTGCCGCGCTGCGCAGCGCCCGAATCTTGCCCGTGCGCCAGCCGCCTATGCGCGCAACCGGCGCTTGCGGATCGGCGAAACCGATCTCGGTAAGCTGCTCCGCCAGCCGTTCCTCATCATGCGGAAGGGACTCGTCCTTCTCCGCAGGGGTCAATTGATCATAATTGGTCCCGACCCAGACGACATGCGGCCGCAACAGGTCAAGCAGCGCCGCGCCATCATCCAACCCATGCAGCCGCGCGACATTGTCCATCGCTTCGGCTGTCTTGGGCAACTCATGCGTCTGCCTATCCTCCACCATCTGAAGCCGGTGCTCCACGGTGCGGAACAGCACATAGGCTTCGTCCAGCCTGCGCGCCACATCCTCATCGAACACCCCCGCCGCCGCCAGCGCGCGCAACGCCTCGCGCGTGTTGCCCGACCTCAGCGCCGGATCGCGGCCGCCATGGATCAATTGGTGCACCTGCGCGAAAAACTCGACTTCGCGAATACCGCCCCGGCCTCGCTTCAAGTCATATCCCGGCCCGAACGCCTGTCCCTGCGCATAATGGTCGCGGATGCGGCGCGAAATATCGGTGATCGCATCGATCGCGCCAAAATCCAGACTCCGCCGCCAAACAAAGGGGCGAATCTGCTGCATGAAATAGTCGCCCAGGGCCAGGTCGCCCGCCGCCGGACGCGCACGGATGAAGGCCGCCTGCTCCCATCCCAGGGCCATCGTCTCATAATAGCCGATCGCCGCTTCCACCGGCAGCGCGATCGGCGTCGCTTCAGGAGAAGGCCGCAGCCGCAGATCAACGCGGAACACATAGCCGTCGCCATCGCGCGCGTTCAGCAATTCGCTGACCCGCCGCCCGATCCGCACCGCTGCGTCAGCCGGGTCCTCCCGCTCGCCATGCGGCAGGCTGGTAGGGTCGTAGAGCAGGATCGGATCGATATCGGATGAATAATTCAGTTCGCGGCTGCCATGCTTGCCCAGCGCCAGCACGACGAACCCCCTGGGCTCGGCTCCAGGATAGCGTTCGGCAAAGGCCGCGCTTATCGCTTGGTCCAGCGCCTGATCTGCAAAGTCGGATAGCGTCCGCGTCACCCGGTCGAGATCCCACGCACCTGACAGGTCTGCCGCCGCCGTGACAAGCGCCAGCGCGCCTTTGCGCCGCCGCAGCGACTGTGCGATGCCGTCTTCCGGCGCAGCCACCGTGTGCGCGGCAGCCAGCGCTGCGTCGAAATCGCCGCTCGACAGCAGATCGGTGACTGCCGGAAAACGATCCATCTGCCTCGCGAGGAAAGGCGAATGCGCCCGTATCCGCCCCGCCACCGCCGTCCAGTCCGTCACGCCATTCTCTCCCGTCATATCGGCGCTATCGCTTGGGCGTGCGATGAACGCCAGAAACTTTTCCCTGATCCGCCCGTTGTACGAGTATGGAAATGCAGCGCAAATCGGTCGGCCGGTCGGCGGACAGGCGGGATGGTGCCCATCGTCGCCTGCTGACGGTCGGCTTGCCCCAGCCTTATGAAGGTGTTGGCAACGCGCTGCGATCCACTTTTCGCGCGGGGCGTGACAGTCTGCCCGACGACATGCTGGATCTTTTAAACCAGCTCGATGGCAACTGATAACCGCAGCATTTTATTTACCAGCCAATATTAGGATCGGCGCGTCATTTTTCAGGATGCGTCCGCATGCACTACAAGGCTTTCGCCGCCATCACCCTGATCGCCGCGCCTATTATCGTTCTGGCGGTTCAGGGTATCGCCCCGCACGCGCCTGTGCAGCCTTCCGCCGCTCCTTCGGCTGTCCTCCCATCACCAGTGCAGGCGCCCCCCGTCGTGCAGCCCGCCCCCATGCCTGTCCCGGCTGCTCCGGAGCCCGATGCCGCCGCCTTCGGTCAGCCTATGCCCGACGCGGGGAAGCCCTTCCTCTCCCCCGGCAACGGCCTCCCGGCAGTCGCCGCTCCTGCTGCAGGCGCAAGCGGCGACGGCGCGGTCGAAGCAACTTCCGACAGCACGCCATCCTGATCTAGCCAGAACCCGCGTGCTTAACGCGCCGTGGCGAAGGTATCACATTGCGCCGGATCACCGGTCGCCAGCCCCTTGCGAAGCCAGATCATCCGCTGCTCGCTCGACCCATGGGTGAAGCTCTCCGGCACCGGTCGGCGGCCCGCCGCCTTCTGCAGGGTGTCATCCCCGATCGCCTGCGCTGCGGTCATGCCTTCCTCCAGGTCCCCTGCTTCCATAAGGCCGGTGCGCTTGGCCCAAACGCCCGCATAGCAGTCCGCCTGCAGTTCGACTCGAACCTGCATCGCATTGCCTTCTTCTTCACCAACGCTCCGCTGCCGTTGCTGCACCTTGCCCAGCGTGCCCTCCAGGTCCTGCACATGATGGCCGACCTCATGCGCAATCACATAGGCTTGGGCAAAATCCCCAGGCGCGCCGAAACGCTGGCGCAATTCGGTGAAAAAGTCGGTGTCCAGATAGACTTTCTGGTCATTGGGACAGTAAAAGGGCCCCATGGCGCTTTGCGCCGCGCCACATCCTGACGCGCCCGCCTGCGAATAGAAAGACAGGACCGTCGGCCGATATTGCTGGCCCGCTTCCTGGAACACCTGCCCCCAAACCCGCTCGGTCGAACCCAACACCTTGAGCGACCAATGCTGGATTTCATTCAGCTTTTGCGGATCGCGATCGACCGAGACATTCTGTTGCGGCCCGCCACCGCCGCCTATCAGGCTCAGCGGATTGACCCCCATCACCGCCAGGATGATCAGCGCCACCACGATTCCGCCACAGCCGAAACGGCTGCCGATGAAGGGCAGCAGCATGCCCAGGCCACCCCCCAGACCGCCGCCGAAACCGCCGCCGCGGCCGCTCTGCACTTCAAAGTTGGAGCTTTCCCGTTCGTCGTCCAATCGCATGGCGCTCTCGCTTTCCTCACCTGACATACCGCATGAGCGGGACGGTTGGAACGGTTGCGATATGGCATTGGTTGCCTCGGTTCGACCGATTGTTACAGCACATTAAGTTGGCACCCGCCGACACATCACTATATTGCACTGCGTCATGGCCGATATCGATCCCACCATCCCCCGTCGCGCGGGCACGCCGCTTCCCCTGCCGCGCGAAGTCGCATTGCTGCTGCAGGGCGGCGGCGCGCTCGGTTCCTTTCAGGCGGGTGTATATCAGCGCCTCGACGAACTCGGCATCGACGTCACTTGGGTTGCGGGCATTTCGATCGGCGCAATCAATGCCGCAATCATCGCGGGCAACCCTCCGCACCGTCGCCTCGGTCGCCTCAAGAAATTCTGGCTCACGGTCTCGGGCGGGCTCCCCAATGTCATCCTGCCCGAAATCGACCATATCCGCGAAGCCGCCCATCTGATGGCGGCAGGAGCCGTCGCGACCTTCGGCGTCCCCGGCATGTTCCGCCCGCGCCTCTGGCCCAGCATGATGATGCCGGAGGGCTCGTCGGGCGCGATCAGCTTCTATGACAGCGCACCACTGAAGGACACGCTCAATGCCTGTGTCGATTGGGACCTGCTGAATGACGGACCCGTCCGGCTATCGGTGGGCGCGGTCGATGTGGAAAGCGGCAACTTCGCCTATTGGGACACGCGCGATCCCCACGGCCCCACCCGCATCGACGCGCGCCATATCATGGCGTCGGGCGCCCTGCCGCCGGGCCTTCCCCCCATCGAGATTGACGGCCGCTGCTATTGGGATGGGGGCCTGGTGTCCAACACGCCGCTCGCCCATGTACTGGAACATCAGACCGACGACATGCTGGTCTTCCAGGTCGATCTCTTCCCCGCCGAAGGTCCCAAGCCGCGCCAGATGACAGACGTTTATTCGCGCGCGAAGGACATCCAATATTCCAGCCGGACGCGTCAGGTCACCGACCAATATCTGCGCCTCCGCCGCGAGCATAAGACGATCAAGACCCTGCTCGACAAGCTGCCGCCGGACTTGAAGGATGATCCAGACGCCCAGCGCCTGCGCCAATATCTGGAGCGCGGCTCCATCAACATCGTCCACCTCATCTACCGCAGCCGCGCCTGGGAAAGCGGCGCGCGCGACTTCGAATTTTCCCGTTCCACCATGCTCGACCATTGGAGCCAGGGCCGAGATTCGGTGGAGGAAGTGATGCACAAGGGCGACCTTATCGCCCGCAACATCATGAATGGAAAAAGCGCCGCTTTTGACCTCGATGCGCCCGATCACCTCAAGGAGAAAAATGCATGAGCAAGTCCCTCGCTGGAAAGACCGCCCTGATTACGGGCTCCACCTCCGGCATCGGCCTTGCCTATGCAAAGACGCTCGCGGCCGAAGGCGCGAACATCGTCATCAACGGCTTTGGCGATCCCCAGGCGGTCGAACAGGAACGGCAGGCGCTCGAACAGGCGAGCGGCGGGAAAGCCCTCTATAGCGGCCATGACCTGACCAAAGCCGTCGAGATCGAGGCGATGATGAAGGAAGCCGCCGACGCATTTGGCGGCGTCGATATCCTCATCAACAATGCGGGCATGCAGCATGTCGCCCCGGTGGAAGATTTTCCGGTCGAGAAGTGGGACCTCATCATCGCGCTCAACTTGACGAGCGCCTTCCACACCTCCCGCTTCGCCGTGCCTTATATGAAGTCGAAAAAATGGGGCCGCATCATCCAGACCGCCAGCGCCCATTCGCTGACCGCCTCGCCGTTCAAGAGCGCCTATGTAACCGCAAAGCATGGCCTTGCGGGCCTGACCAAGACACTGGCGCTGGAGCTCGCCACTTTCGGCATCACCGCCAACTGCATCTCCCCTGGCTATGTCTGGACGCCGCTCGTCGAAAATCAGATTCCCGACACGATGAAGGCGCGCGGCATGACGCGGGAGCAAGTGATGAATGATGTGCTGCTCGCCGGGCAGCCGACCAAGCAATTCGTGACGGTGGATCAAGTCGCCGCCATGGCATTGTTCCTTTGCAGCGATGCCGCCGCCAATATCACTGGCGCCAATATGAGCATAGACGGCGGCTGGACGGCCCAATAAGCAGCGTGGCAAATATGCCACGCCCGGAAGCTTTTGTTTTATTGGACGGAAACTATCCCCTGCGGCTCCATTTTCCTCGGGCAACTTGAAACAAGGCCGTTTCGGCGCGCGCGTTGGGGAAAGCAGCATGATCTTCGCGTCGGCTGCTATCAGTGGGTCAATGGTAAGCAAGGCTGGCCCAACCGCAAGGACTGGATGTACGGCGCTGGCGTGGAAGTCGGTCCCAAGGACATTGGCCTTGGCGGCATCATCGGCAACAGCGGCATCCGCTTGCGTTTTCAGACTGAAACCTATGATTTCGACAGCTTCCGTCCGACCGCTGGCGTAATCTTCCACTTCTAATCCTCCCATAGCGATCAGGGGAAAGCGTCCGTCCTGCACGGGACGGACGCTTTTTCGTTGCCGGAACATCGGCCCATTGCGGCCTGACCCTGAATTTCCCGTTCGCCCAGAGCTTCTCGAAGGACATTCCTCTCTCCAAACCCGTTCGGTCGAACGCGCCTCCGTCATGCCAGCAAAAGCAGGCACCTCGGCCCCCATCAGACACCCCCTTAACAGCCGGAAAATTCCCCCTATGCTCCCCTGCATAACAGGGAGAATAGCCAGTGCGTCACGCGTTGTGGATTATCATGGCCGCCGCCAGCCTTTCGTCCGCCGCCACGGCGCAGACCGGAACTTCGTCCGTTCCGGCTGCTGCCCCTGCGTCCTCCAGCGAAATCGCCGCCACCATCGCGCGCGACATGGATGGCATGATGGCGCTCTACCGCGATCTTCACGCCAATCCTGAATTATCAGAGCAGGAAAGCGCAACCGCCGCCAAGCTCGCCCGCCGGTTGAAGGCCCTGAAGTTCACCGTGACCGAAAAGGTCGGCGGCAACGGCGTGGTTGCCGTGATGAAAAATGGCGATGGGCCCGTCCTCCTCATCCGCGCCGACATGGACGGCCTTCCCGTCACCGAACAGACCCGCCTTCCCTTCGCGTCGAAGGTCCGCACCAAAACGGCGGGTGGCGTGGAAACCGGCGTCATGCACGCCTGCGGCCACGACACGCACATGACCGCCTTCATCGAAACCGCCCGCCTCCTCTCCTCGATGCAGGATCGGTGGCGGGGCACGCTCGTCATGATCCTTCAGCCTGCGGAGGAAGTCGGCCGCGGGGCGCGCCTGATGCTGGAGGATGGCTTATACACGCGCTTTCCCCGCCCCACCCATGCGCTCGCCTTCCACGACGCCGCTAATCTGGAGGCGGGCGTGATCGGCTACACGCCGGGTTACGCCCTCGCCAATGTCGATAGCGTGGACATAGTAGTGCGCGGCACCGGCGGCCATGGCGCCTATCCGCAGACCGCGAAGGACCCGATCGTGCTGGGCGCGCGTATCGTTGGCGCGCTGCAAACCCTGGTCAGCCGCGAACAGGACCCGCTCGACCCTGCAGTGGTAACTGTCGGCAGCTTCGTTGCCGGGGCCAAGCACAATATCATCCCCGATGAGGCGAAGCTGCTGCTCACCGTCCGGAGCTATTCGGACGAAACCCGCGAAAAGCTGATCCGGGGCATCGAACGCATCGCGCGGGGCGAGGCGATTGCCGCTGGCGTGCCTGACGATCGCATGCCCGTCATATCGGTGAAGGATGAATTCACCCCCGCCGCCTACAATCCGCCCGCCTTCGCCAACCAGATGGCCGCCCTTCTCACGACCCATTTCCCCGAAGGCCGGGTGGTTGAGGCCAAGCCCTCCATGGGCGGCGAAGACTTCGGCCGCTACTATCGGGCGGACAAGAGCATCAACAGCTTCATCTTCTGGGTCGGCGGCGTCCCGCCAGACCAGATGGCAAAAGCTGCCGCTGGCCAACTTACCCTGCCCTCACTTCACAGCCCCTTCTGGGCGCCTCAAGCGGACAAAGTCATAGCGACCGCCAGCGAAGCGATGACGGTTTTGGCGCTGAATATATTGGAGCGGTAATCAACGGCGGGGCAGATAGGGATGCTGACGATACGCAAGGCCGTTGTGGAGGATGGCGCGACCCTCGCGGCGATCTATGCGCCCTATGTCTCGCAAACCGTGATCTCGTTCGAAACCGTGCCTCCTACCGCAGAAGAGTTCAGTGCCAGGATCGCCAATTGCCTCCCCGCCTACCCCTGGCTCATCGCCGAGATGGGCGGCCAGACGGTCGGCTATGCCTATGCAGGACCACATATTGGCCGCGCGGCCTATAATTGGTCGGCGGACATATCGGTCTATCTCGCTGCCGATCATCACCGCCAGGGCATCGGCCGAAATTTGTACGACGCCTTGATCGCTCTATTGCGTCATCAGGGCTATCATGCGCTGTTCGCAGGCATAACCCTGCCCAACGAGGCGAGCGTCGCCATCCATAGCGCTATCGGCATGCGGGAAGTCGGCATTTATCGGGAAGTCGGTTTCAAATTCGGCCAGTGGCATGATGTGATGTGGATGGGCATGACCATCTCACCGCCCGCTCGACCCACGGCTCCGCCCACGCCCTTCTCGGCGCTGGCCAACATTCAGGACATCGTTCCCCATCTGGCCGGTTAAGGTGCTTCCGTTTGCCCTGAGCTTGTCGCGGGGGTGCTCACCAACCCCGCCTTAAGGCCCGGCACCATCCTAAACCGGCCGGTGCCCCTTGCGCCATTTCGTCACTAGATGCCGCGCCAGCATCATCGGCGGCATCCGCAGCCAGTGCGAGCGCACATAGAAGGCAAAGCGCAGCAGCTTGCGCGTCTCGCGCCCCCACCCATCCCGAGCGAGCAACCGCCACATCACCACATGATCCCAAAGCGTCAGCCGCTCACCCCGCCCGCGACCATAAAGCACCGCCGCCAGCCGCCGCGCCTGCGCAACATGGCGGCTGATCCCATGCCGCTCCGCCCGCTCTTCCAGCCGCCCCAGGTCCGCCTTCTCCAAGAGGCAATGGATATCCCACAGGTTCCGCAAGCCGCCCGCCATATCCCCATCCGCGAGCAGATGCGCGACCGAATGGCAGACCATGTCCTCGGGCGACAAAATAGATAATCGTTCTGTTATCGAAACGGAATCGGCCAACATCGCCTCGGCATCGGGGCTCTGCCGCGCCGTCAGCGGCAGGATCGTATGATGCACATCGATCATCCGGTCCCGCTCCCGATGGATCATCGGCGGCAGTTCATGCATCCACTGCCGGTAATAGGCATCGTCATAGGCATCCTCCTTTACCCATTCCCAGCCCGCCGCCTTCAATCTTTCCTCTATTTCGTTCATCATTTCGCGGGGCGCCAGGATATCAAGGTCGCCAATGAACCGCCCCTCGCCCGCCGTCAGCCCCGCCGCAACATATGCGGTCCCTTTGAGCAACAGCACCGGCGCACCCAGCGCTTCGGCGGCTCGGTCAGCCTCCCACAATGCCTGCCGCGCTTCCCGCTCCGCATCCAGCCGCGCATCCGCCAGTATCGGCCGGACCGCTTGGGGTGCCTGCGCCGCATCAACCCTCACCGCCAGCGTTCCGATCAAGCGCTCCGCCCGCGCCGCCGCGATCAGCGCATTCCACGCCGTCGCATCCAGCCTGGCCACCGTTACAGGCTCCCGCAAAGCGCGCACCAGCGCCGCCCCGCTCATGCAAGCTCCTCCCAAAGCCGTTCGACCATGGCGATCGCCGCATCCCCGGAAGGAAAATCGATCGCCCGCGCCGGAACGCCCTGTACGAAGCGAGTGAGTGCGCCAAAGCCCGCCTCTCCCAGCGCGACATAATTGGTGGACGCTTGAGTCAGCCGCATGAAGACTTCCCCCTGCCCGACCGGCCGCACGTCCGCGCCATGACCAAAACGGGGAAACAGCAGCAGCGCAGGCTGCGCCCCTTCCCCCATCCGTCCCACCGCATCTGCGCGCGGCACGAGATGGCGTATGTCTCCCTTCGCCGTTCCGCCAAGCAGCGGCCCCATCCGCTTGTCAGGCGCCTCTGCCGCGATCACGCTGATCGCGCCATTCTTCAGCGATACAAGGCGGGGGAAAGGAAACACTGCCCCGCTGACAAGGTCCAACAAGGCGAACTCGTCACCCATCAGCCGCCAGCCCCGCTCGCCCAATTGCGCAGCCAGAGTCGATTTGCCGGAACCCGATTCGCCGGTCATCACCAGCGCGCGTCCGTCCTTCTCAACGCTCGACGCATGCAGCAGCAGATGCCGCCGCCACCCCAACGCCATCTGCAGGTTCATGCCCATCTCCGCCGCCAGCAGGCCATGGGCCAGGCTCATGGGCGCGGCATCGGCCAGGCCATGGTCGCCAGTGATGAAGATCGAAGGCCGCACCCACCGCCGCAGCAGGCTCGTCGGCTCCAGACGAACGGTAAAATCAGCCACATCGCCATCGACCTGGGGATAATCGTCATAAAGCGCCGCCAACAGCTCAACCGGCTGCCGCCAGGCGGAGCCGATGCGGAAGGACGCAGGCCCGATCTTCAGGGAAAGCTGATGCCTCATGCGCGCCGCACAACACCAAGGGCCGTCAGTCCGGCCAGATGCGCTTCGATCTCTGCAATCGCCTGCTCCGGTTCGCCCAGGTCATAGCGCCGCTCCAGCCGCGCATGCACCTGCGCAGCCGTTACGGGGGAGTCATCCTCGCCCAGCGCGTCCAATATCTCGGGAACCGGGCTGATCACCATATGCGTCTGCCCCGACGACCGATGGTAGAGGAGCGTGATATCCTCCAGCACGCACAAGGCGGCGTTGCTGTCCTGATGATAACGGCGCTCTGCGGTCACGACCTGCCCTTAAACTATCTGGCGTCGCTCCGCTGTAGCGCGAAGGAGTAAGCAGGTGCCTAACGCGGCATTTGCAACGATGCGTAGCAGGTAAAGCCGCTCGTACCCGACTGGAGCCGCCGAATATAATTCAGATAGGCCTGATTCTGTTCGTAGCTTGTGCCGGGCAGCCGCCCGCCGCGCAGCGCTTGCTTGACCTGCTCACCAGTATAGCTGCGGCCTTGGGCCGGGAATGCCCCTGCCGTCCCCGCAGGAACCAGCTGTCCATTAGGCGCGACATAATTGCCCGCCCGGCCCTGATCCGGCACGGGAATGGTGCAGTTGAGAACGGACGCCGCCGTATTGGCCAGCGCGGGGCGAATGGACACGATCGCCGAAGCAGCGACGGCTCCACCCATCAGCAACTGGCGACGCGAGGGCGCGCCACCATAGTCTTCCCCCGCACCAGCAGCGGCGGGATCGGAAACATGCGGTTCTGGCAATTGCTCGCTCATATCCTCTTGATCCGCTATCGCCCTTGCCAAAGCGTAAAGAATCCACGCTATTGCGCCAGCCATCGCAGCAAAGCGGCCAATAATCCAGCATGGTAACCATGAATCGACTGACCATTTCCCAAATCACCGCTTCGCTTGCCGTGCTGTTTCTGGCGACCGGAAGCGCGTTGCTGACAGGCGCAACCGTCTGGGCGATCGCCCTGCCTGTCCTCGCGGGACTGGCGATCCTCCTGATCACCTCGCAGGGGCCAGCGCCCAAGCCAAGCACGCCTTCGCCTGCTGAGGAGAGCGCGGACATCGTTGTCCACCCCGACTTTGCCGACCTGCTGGAGGGCATAGCCGATCCACTGATGCTGATCGAGCGCGGGCGGATCATCCGCGCCAACCGAGCCGCCCAACGGCTGCTCGGCGCGCATATCGAAGGGGAAGACGCACGCATCGCCATCCGCCACCCCGCCGCCGCCGAACGATTGGCGAGCCTCGCCCCAATGGCGGAGCCGGTGATGCTGGAGCTGGTGGGCCTGGGCACCCGCGATCAGCGTTGGCAGATGCGGATCGCGCCGGTGGGGAGCGACGGCTCCATTCGCCGCCTCGTCCACCTCGCCGATCATAGCGGCGCACATGCCGCCGAAAAAATGCGGGTCGATTTCGTCGCCAATGCCAGCCACGAACTGCGCACACCACTCGCCGGGATATTGGGCTTTATCGAAACGCTGGCCGACCCCGATCTCGGCCGCGACAACGAAACGCGCCAGCGCTTCCTGAAGATCATGGATGGGGAAGCGCGCCGGATGCAGCGACTGATCGACGACCTCATCTCCCTATCCCGCATCGAGGCGGAGAAATATCGTGTCCCCGACAGCCCGGTCGATCTGTCCGGGCTGGTGGCAGAAGTCGTCGGCGTGTTCCGCACCAGCCATGGCGATCGCGGCCGCGAGGTGGAAATGGAGATCGATCCCGCGCTCCCCTCGGTGGCCGGCGACCGGGCGCAGTTGTCGCAACTGCTCCACAATCTGATCGGCAACTCCGTCAAATATGGCAAGGCTGGCACGCCGATCCGCGTCAGCCTGACTGAAGGGCCAAGCGGCATGACCCGGCTCTGCGTCGCCGATGAAGGTGAAGGCATCGGACCGGATCACCTGCCGCGGCTGACGGAGCGCTTCTACCGCGTGGATTCGGGCCGCAGCCGCGCGATCGGGGGCACCGGACTCGGCTTAGCGATCGTCAAGCATATCGTGGAACGGCATCGCGGCCGGCTCGACATTGCCAGCATCTTGGGCAAGGGCACCAGCATCACCGTCCTGCTGCCGCCGATGGCCCCTGAAGAAAAAGTCGCCACATCAAAGCATTGACCAAAAATTTCCGCCTGCAGCCATGGCTCCAGGCCGCTATGTCATAAAAGTGCAATTGGACTGTCACAAAGGCGCGATGTACCGCGGCTACGGCGCGTGCCCAGAGGGGGGCGGCGACTGCGAATCGCGGCCTTTTGACAAAGGAGATTACCCGTGAAGCATTTCGCCTTGCTCGCCGCGAGCGCCGCGGCCGCACTCACGCTCGCCGGCTGCGGCGATCAGTCCTCTGGTGGCGGCGCTGGCGGCACCCGTGACCAGATCCGGGCGGTTGGCTCATCCACCGTCTATCCGTTCGCCACGGCGATCGCGGAGATGTTTGTGCAGGGCAATCCCGGCATGAAATCCCCAATCATCGAATCGACTGGCACCGGCGGCGGCATGAAGCTCTTTTGTGCGGGCGTTGGCGCTCAATATCCCGATATCGAGAACGCCTCACGCCGCATCAAGAAGTCGGAGTTCGAGGACTGCCAGAAGAATGGCGTCAAGGACATCATCGAAATCCAGGTCGGCGTCGATGGCCTTGCCTTCGCCGAGGCGAAGAACGGCCCCGGCCTGAAGCTGACGCCCAAGATCGTCTATGAAGCGCTGGCCGCCAACCCCTATGGCAAGGGCCCGAACAAGGCAGAGACTTGGAAGGATGTGGACCCCAGCCTGCCCGCCACGCCGATCAGCGTGTTCGGCCCGCCGTCCACCAGCGGCACCCGCGATTCCTTGGCCGAGTTGATCCTGACGAAGGGCTGCGAAACCGATCCGGCCATGAAGGCGCTCAAGGAAAAGAGCGAGGACGAGTTCAAGGCCACCTGCACCCGCGTTCGCGAAGATGGCAAATATGTGGACTCGGGCGAGAATGACAATTTGATCGTCCAGAAGCTGGGCGCTAATCCCAACGCGCTCGGCGTCTTCGGATACAGCTTCCTGGAAGAGAATAAGGACACGCTGAAGGACGTCACGATCAACGGCGTCGAAGCGACCTACGAAACCGTCTCCACCGGCAAATATCCCGGCGCGCGCGCGCTCTACATCTATGTGAAAAAGGCGCACATGACAGCGATCCCGGGTCTTCAGGCGTTCCTCAACACCTTCGCTTCCAACTGGAATCCCGATGGCGCGCTCACCAAGCGGGGCATGGTCGCTGCGCCGGACGATGTTCGCAAGGCGAGCGCCGAAACGGTCAAGTCGCTTGCCGTTCTCGACGGTTCGCAGCTGAAATAAGAAAGACAGATGACAGGTCCTGCAATCCTCCTGCTGCTGGCGGGCCTTGGCGCAATCGCCTGGGTCAGCGCCCGCGCCCGCGCGCTGCGGCTACAAACCGCAGCCCGGGCGTCCGGCCGCCGCGACGCCGTGCATAGCCTGCCAGGCTATCATGGCTGGTATGTCGCGCTGTGGACACTGATCCCGGCCGCCATTTTCCTGGCGGTCTGGGCGAATGTCGCCCCCGGCCTCATTACCCAGGATGTGCTGAGCAGCCCGGCGGCGCAGAGCCTGCCCACCGATGATTTCTCGCGCTCCGCCATTCTGGGCGAGGCGCGGGCGATCGCGACGGGCAAGCAGGCTGGGGCGTTCAACCCGCTCTCGCAGGGCCTTGTTGATCCTTATAAAGCCGCCACCGGCAAATATGGCATGGCGGGCGCGGCCCTCGCGCTGGTCCTCGCCTTTGCCGGTGGCGCTTACGCCTTCACTCGGGTCCGTCCAGACTTTCGCGCCCGCACGCGGGTCGAGCGGCTCGTCATGGCGATGCTGCTGATCGCCTCGCTGCTCGCGATCATCACTACGCTCGGCATCGTCGCCTCGCTGCTGTGGGAAAGCTTCCGCTTCTTCTCGATGGTGAACCCCATCGACTTCCTCTTCGGCACCAAATGGAGCCCGCAATCCGCCGCCATGGGCTATGGCAATGAGGATGCGTTCGGTGCCGTACCGCTCTTCTGGGGCACGATCTTCATCGGCGCGATCATCGCCATGATCGTCGCCATCCCGCTGGGCCTCATGAGCGCCATCTACCTCACCCAATATGCGCAGCCGCGTGTACGCAAATGGATGAAGCCCATCCTTGAGGTGCTCGCGGGCGTACCAACGGTGGTCTATGGCTATTTCGCCGCGCTCACCATCGCGCCAGCCCTGCGCGACTTCGCCGTCGCCATCGGCATCCACAGCGCGAGTTCCGAAAGCGCGCTGGCCGCCGGTCTCGTCATGGGCGTGATGATCATCCCCTTCGTCTCCTCAATGGCCGACGACAGCATCGCCGCCGTGCCGCAGTCCATGCGCGACGGCAGCCTCGCCATGGGCGCAACCACCAGCGAGACCATTCGCAAAGTCCTCATCCCCGCCGCCCTGCCCGGCGTCGTCGGTGGCGTCCTGCTGGCCGTCAGCCGCGCCATCGGCGAGACGATGATCGTGGTGATGGCTGCGGGCCTGTCCGCCAACCTCACCTTGAACCCCTTCGCCAGCGTGACGACGGTCACGACCCAGATCGTCCAGCTACTGACCGGCGACCAGGAATTCGACAGCGCCAAGACGCTTGCCGCCTTCGCGCTCGGCCTCGTCCTGTTCATCGTCACCCTGCTGCTCAACATCGTGGCCCTGCGGGTCGTGAAGAAATATCGCGAGGCTTACGAATGACCGCCACCCGCACCCCCACCGACTGGAAGTCGGACGCGATGCGCAAGCGGATCGCCCGGCGCTACGCCGCCGAGCGCCGCTTCAAGCTGGCCGGTCTCTTTGCCGTACTGCTCTCCGCCGCATTCCTGGCCTTCCTGCTCTTCACGATGCTGGGCAACGGCCTGCGCGGTTTTACTCGCACAGAGATCGCGGTGAAGATCGACTTCCCTGCCTCTCCGCTGCTGCTCGATCCCAACGCCATCACCGATCAGTCGCTCGCCAACGCGAACCTGCCGATGGTGACGGGCGAGACGGTAAAGAAGGCGCTGGGCGCGGACGCAGAGGAATGGGTTTCCTCCACCGCCTGGACCGTCCTGCGCGACAGGATCAAGGCGGACCCCAAGATCCTCTCGCGCACCGAAACGATCGCGCTGCCCGCTTCCACAGCGATCGACCTTGCCGCCAAGAGCAACGCGTCGCCGGAGGCCGAAGCTGCCGTGGATCGCCTCAACAAGGCTGGCCTGCTCTCCACCGGGATCAACTGGAACTTCCTGTCCGCCAGCGACGGCACCGATCCGACCCAAGTCGGCATCTGGGGCGCGTTCAAGGGTTCGCTGCTGACGATGCTCGTCACCCTGGCGCTCAGCTTCCCGATCGGTGTCGCGACCGCGCTCTATCTGGAAGAATATGCCCGCAAGAACTGGCTGACCGACATCATCGAAGTGTCGATCAACAATCTTGCCGCCGTTCCCTCGATCATCTTCGGCCTGCTGGGGCTATCGATCTTCCTCAACTTCCTGCACCTGCCGCGCTCTGCGGCGCTGGTCGGCGGCATGACGCTGGCGCTGATGACCATGCCCGTGATCGTCATCGCCGGACGCAACGCCATCAAGTCGGTGCCGCCCAGTATTCGCGACGCTGCGCTCGGCATCGGCGCTTCGCCGGTTCAGGTCGTATTTCACCACGTCCTTCCCCTCGCCCTGCCCGGCATTCTCACCGGCACCATCATCGGCATGGCGCGCGCGCTCGGGGAGACGGCTCCGCTGCTCATGATCGGCATGCGCGCCTTCATCGCCACGCCGCCGGGCGGCATCACCGATCCTGCGACCGTCCTCCCCGTCCAGATCTTCCTCTGGTCGGACGAAGTCTCCAAGGGCTTCGTCGAAAAGACCTCCGCCGCCATCATCGTCCTGCTGGTGTTCCTGCTCGCGATGAACGGCCTCGCCATCTACCTGCGCAACAAGTTCGAAAAACGGTGGTAAATATGATGCACGAACCACAAACCCTGGTGCCTGCCACCGAAACCAAGATGACCGCGCGCGATGTAAAGGTCTTCTATGGCGAGAAACAGGCGATCAAGGGCGTCTCCATCGACGTCGATATGGACAATGTCACCGCCTTCATCGGCCCGTCGGGCTGCGGAAAGTCGACCTTCCTGCGCACATTGAACCGCATGAACGACACCGTGGCGAGCGCCCGCACCGAAGGCACGATCACGCTCGACGGCGAGGATATCTACGCCCCAAGCATGGACGTGGTGCAACTGCGCGCCCGTGTCGGCATGGTGTTTCAAAAGCCCAATCCGTTCCCCAAGTCGATCTACGAAAATATCGCCTACGGCCCGCGCATCCACGGCCTGGCCCATGGCAAGGCAGACCTCGACGTCATCGTCGAAAAGTCGCTCCGCCGCGCTGGTCTCTGGGACGAAGTGAAGGATCGCCTCCACGACAGCGGCACCGCGCTTTCGGGCGGCCAGCAGCAGCGCCTCTGCATCGGCCGCGCGATCGCGGTCGAGCCCGAAGTCATCCTGATGGACGAGCCCTGCTCAGCGCTCGACCCAATCGCAACGGCCAAGATCGAGGAACTGATCCACGAACTGCGCGGCCGCTACGCGATCGTCATCGTCACCCACAATATGCAGCAGGCCGCCCGCGTGTCGCAGCGCACGGCCTTTTTCCACCTGGGCGAACTGGTCGAATATGGCGTGACGTCGGACATCTTCACCAATCCGAAGCAGGAACGGACCAAGGACTACATCACCGGACGCTACGGCTGATCGGAGCGGAGAGAAAAGACATGGCTGAACATACGATCAAGGCGTTCGACGAGGAAATCGACAAGCTGCGCGGCCTCATCGCTGAAATGGGCGGCCGCGCCGAAGCAGCCATCGAAAGCGCGATGCTGGCCCTCCAGCGCCAGGACAAAACCCTCGCCGCGCAAGTGGTGGCCGACGACAAGCGCATCGACGCGATCGAGGCGGAGGTTGAAAAGCTGGTGATCCAAGTCATCGCCCTGCGCGCGCCCATGGCCAACGACCTGCGCGACGTGATCGCCGCGCTTAAGATCGTGGGCGTGGTCGAGCGGATCGGCGATTACGCCAAAAATATCGCCAAACGCGTACCGCTGATCACCGCCAATCAGCGCACGCTGGAGCCGGTCTCGCTTCTCCCCTCCATGGGGCAGGTCGCAGCCGAAATGGTGCATGACGCGCTCAACGCCTTCGCCGCGCGCGACGCCGATCTGGCGCTGGCCGTGATCGAGCGCGACACGGTCGTTGATGATTTCTACAATAGCGTCTTCCGCACGCTCGTCACCTATATGGTCGAAAATCCCAAGACCATCAGCGAGTGCGCGCACCTGCTCTTCGTCGCCAAGAATATCGAACGGATCGGCGACCACGCCACCAACGTCGCCGAGATGGTCTATTACGCCGCCACCGGCCAGACCGCGCCGGACCGCGAACGCGGCGGCTCCCAACCGCTGGAGGATTGAGCATGGCGAGAGCCAAGATGCTTCTGGTCGAAGATGACGCGGCGCTCGCAGAACTTCTCATCTGGCATTTCAAGCGAGAGGATTTCGAGGTCGCCCACACCGTCGATGGCGAGGAGGCTCTGCTCCTCGCCCAGGAAAATGTCCCCGACATCGTCCTGCTCGACTGGATGGTGGAAAGCCTGTCCGGCATCGAAGTCTGCCGCCGCCTGCGCCGCATGAACGGCACGGCGAACGTCCCTATCATCATGCTGACGGCGCGCGGCGAGGAAGAAGATCGCGTCCGCGGCCTAGAAACGGGCGCGGACGACTATGTCACCAAGCCATTCTCTCCCCGCGAACTCGTCGCCCGCGTCGGCGCGGTCCTGCGCCGCGTCCGGCCAGCCCTTGCTGGAGAAACGCTGACCTTCGCGGATGTCGAGATGGACACGGTAGGCCACAAGGTCCGCCGCGGCGGCCAGGTCATCCCGCTCGGCCCCACCGAATTCCGCCTGCTCAAACATTTCCTGGAGCATCCCGGCTGGGTCTTTTCGCGCGAGCGCCTGCTCGACAGCGTTTGGGGACAGGATAGCGACATCGAGCTACGCACCGTGGACGTCCACATCCGTCGCCTGCGCAAGGCGATCAACGCGGACGGCAAATATCGCGACATCATCCGCACGGTGCGCTCGGCGGGCTATGCGCTGGATACGGATGGGGTGGGCTGACTTGCCCTGCTCTTGAGGGAAAGGGAGCAGAGCCAGACTTAAATAAGCGGACATTCAGCTTCCCTCTCCCGCAGGCGGGAGAGGGAGGGGTCCGCCGCGAAGCGGTGGGAAGGTGAGGGTCGGTCACGCAGAACACCCTCGTGCAACTGCGCCTTGCCAGCAAGCTGGCAAGCTTCGTATCCTTCTCCCGCCAGCGGAAGAAGGATGTTCAAGCCGCCTTGCGCGCCTTGCTCAGCTTCTTCAGCAGCATATCCCGCTTCAGCCGCGACAGGTGATCGACGAACAGAACGCCCTGCAAGTGATCCATCTCATGCTGCAGGCAGGTCGCGAGCAGGCCTTCCAGCCGCTCCTCATGAATGCGCCCATCGCGGTCCATCCAGCTGGCGCGAATCGTCGCGGGCCGTTCCACCTCAGCGAACTGTTCGGGCACCGACAGGCAGCCTTCATTATAGACCGACAGGTCTTCCGACGTTTCAAGAATTTCGGGATTGATGAACACCATCGGCTTCTTGACCCCCGGTGCGCCCTCTTCGTCCGATTCGGGTTCCTGCAGGTCGATCACGAGCACCCGCTTGGGAACACCAACCTGAATCGCCGCCAAACCAATGCCCGGCGCGTCATACATGGTCTCGAACATGTCATCGATCAGACGCTGCAGATCGTCGTCGATCGCCTCCACCGGAGACGAAATGGTACGCAGGCGCGGATCGGGCGCCTCTAGGATCGGAAGAATGGCCATGACCGTAAAATAATCCGACAGCGCCGAAAATTCAAGCGACCGGGCGCCTGGCCCGCAATGCTTGCGCCAAAGTGCCCTCGTCCAGATAGTCCAACTCGCCGCCCACCGGCACGCCATGGGCCAGTTGCGTCAGCCGCACCGGAAAACGCTCCAGCCGTTCGGCCAGATAATGCGCGGTCGTCTGCCCCTCCAGCGTCGCATTCATCGCCAGCACGACCTCGTCGATCCCGCCCGCCTCAACGCGGGACACCAGCGCATCAATGCTCAAATCCTCCGGCCGCACGCCCTCAAGCGCCGACAGGCGACCGCCCAGCACATGGAAGCGACCGGGGAACAGCCGCGATTTGTCCAACGCCCACAGGTCCGCCACATCCTCCACCACGCACAGCGCCCGTGCATCGCGGCGGGCATCGACACAGATGCCGCAAGGATCAACCGTATCGACATTTCCGCATATACCGCATGTCACGAGCCGGTCATTCACCGCGTCCAACGCGCGCAGCAGCGGCTCCAGCGCGCTCTCGCGCTTCTTAAGCAGATGCAGCACGGCGCGCCGCGCGGAACGCGGGCCAAGGCCGGGCAGGCGGGACAGCGCCTGCGTCAGCGCTTCGATCTCGGGAGAAGCCATGGAACCGAGATAGGGGCTTGCAAGTCCGGGGTCAAAAGAGTTGAGAGACGTCCTTGGAAATACGCCTTAAGCCTATTCCCGAGGCGGCTCCGGCCGGAACCCAACAAAAGGCCCGCCATGCGCATCATCTATATGGGAACCCCCGATTTCGCCGTCCCCGCGCTCACCGCGCTGGCAAAGGCTGGCCATGAAATCGTGGCGGTCTATAGCCAGCCGCCCCGCCCCGCCGGACGCGGAAAGGCGCTGCGCCCCTCACCCGTTCACAGCCAAGCCGAACAGATGGGCATTGAGGTGCACACGCCGCTCTCCCTGAAAGACGCGGAGGTCCAGGCCGCCTTCGCCGCGCTCAAGGCCGACGTTGCGGTGGTCGCCGCCTATGGCCTGATCCTCCCCCGCCCGATATTGGAAGCGCCTCGCTTCGGCTGCCTCAACATCCACGCCTCCCTGCTTCCCCGCTGGCGCGGCGCAGCGCCGATCCAACGCGCGATCCTGTCAGGCGACAATCTTAGCGGCGTCACGATCATGGATATGGAAGCCGGGCTCGACACAGGCCCCATGCGCGCCAAGCATGTCACGCCGATCGAGGACAAGACCGCAGGCACGCTTACGGACGAACTGGCGCAGGCAGGGGCGAAACTGATGGTCGAAGTGCTGGAGGACCTTCCCGCCCATCCGCCCATGCCCCAACCGGAGGAAGGCGTCACCTACGCATCAAAGATCGACAAGGCCGAATCCCGCATAGACTTTACCCGCGATGCACATCAGGTCGAACGACAGGTCCGCGCCTTCAATCCCTTTCCAGGCGCCTTCTTCGAATATCGCGGCGAACGCTTCCGCATTCTCGCTGCTCATGTGGAGGAACATGGCGGCGCGCCGGGCGAATTGCTCGACAACAGCCTGCTCATCGGCTGCGGCCACGGGGCCATCCGTCCCACCCTCATCCAGCGCGCAGGCAAGGGCGCAATGTCACCCGGAGAACTGCTCCGCGGTTATGACATGCCAGCGGGCAGCCGCGTCGATGGCTAGCCCCTCAATAAGCCCCTCCCTTTCAAGGGAGGGGGAAGGGGTGGGTGCGAGCGCAGCGAGCCCAAACGCCAACAGCTTCACAAACATGATCATATGACCCGCTTCGCCTTCACCGTAGAATTTGATGGCCGCCCCTTCATGGGCTGGCAGCGCCAGGCGCATGGCCCCAGCGTGCAGCAGGCACTGGAAGACGCCATTCACGCCATCACCGGCGAACAGGCCATCATCCACGCAGCTGGCCGCACCGACGCGGGCGTTCACGGCCTCGCGATGCGCGCGCACGCCGACATAGAAAAGCCCCTCACTCCCTTCCGCCTCATGGAGGCGATGAACGCGCGCCTGCGCCCCAATCCGGTCGCCATCCTCGCCTGCGAGACTGTGCCCGATGATTGGCACGCCCGCTTCTCCTGCACCGGCCGGGCCTATATCTACCGGATCGCCAACCGCCGCGCCCCTCTGACGTTGGAAAGCGGCCTCATATGGCGCGTCATCCAGCCGCTCGACACGGACGCGATGCAGGAAGCGGCCCAACTCCTCGTTGGCCGCCATGACTTCACCACCTTCCGCTCGGCCCATTGCCAGGCCGAAAGCCCCCTAAAGTCTCTAGACCGCCTTGATGTCGCGCGCGAGGGCGACCGCATCGCCATCCATGCCGCAGCGCGCTCCTTCCTCCATCATCAGGTCCGCTCAATGGTAGGCTGCCTCGCCCTGGTCGGCATGGGCCGCTGGTCGGTCGAAGACATGTGCGCCGCCCGAGACGCCAAGAACCGCGCTGCACTAGGGCTAAACGCGCCGCCTGACGGCCTCTATTTCGTGAAGGCGCAATATCCCGAATGACGCTTTTCGTTCCGTCCGTGCGAGTAGGGACTGAGAACGAAGGGGGTGTTTTGGTATCAAGGTAGAGGCGCTTAAAGCCGCGTCCGGAACGGCGTGAAATCCGTTCCCTCATCATATACGTCCAGCCCTTCGGCCCGCTTCAGCCCATTGACCACCATATAAGTCACCGGCGTCAGAACCGCTTCCCAAAGCACTTTCAG
The DNA here is from genome assembly GCF_042654265.1 of Sphingobium tyrosinilyticum. NCBI lineage: Bacteria > Pseudomonadati > Pseudomonadota > Alphaproteobacteria > Sphingomonadales > Sphingobiaceae > Sphingobium > Sphingobium tyrosinilyticum. The sequence continues at coordinate 39,319 of NZ_JBHSFZ010000005.1, forward strand.
CATCCAATTGGTGACCATCACCGTTAGCACCTGATCCGTCGTCCAGGTGCCATAGAAGGCAAGCGGATAGAAAAGCAGGCTATCCACCCCCTGCCCGACGATCGTCGATCCGATCGTCCGCATCCACAGATGCTTGCCCTGCGTCAGCAGTTTCATCTTCGCCAGCACGAAACTGTTGGCGAACTCCCCCGCCCAGAAAGCCGCCAGCGAAGCGAAGACGATGCGCCATGTGCTGCCGAACACCGCCTCATAGGCTTTCTGGTCAGGCCAGCCTTCCGCCGGAGGCAGCTTCACCACCACCCAGCTCATCAGCGCCATGAACAGCATCGCGCCGAACCCCGCCCAGACGCAGCGCCGCGCCCGCGCATAGCCATAAACCTCGGTCAGCACGTCCCCAAGCACATAGCCCAACGGGAAAAACAGGATGCCTGCGCCAAAGGTAAAGCCAAACAATGTCGATAGCTTCGCCGCCCCAATCAGGTTGGACAGCAGCAGGATCGCGACGAACGCTGCAATGAAGAAATCGAAATAGCGCATGGGCCGCTCGGAGAGCGCCTGCGCATCGATTTTCCGAACCCCCATCTCGGTCATGCGCCCCTGCATATCCGCCCGCCGCGCAAATGCAATGCCGCGCATGATTGCGCGCGCCCGCAACCCTCGCTATCGAAGCGCTCACATGGCCCCGTAGCTCAGCTGGATAGAGCATTCGCCTTCTAAGCGAATGGTCGCAGGTTCGAATCCTGCCGGGGTCGCCACCTATAAACGCCAGCCCAGCAGCAGCATGACCAGCCCCGCGATCAGGATCGCGAAGGCCAGAAAGCCAAAGCCCCAGTCCGGGCCATCCCTATTCGCCATCGAGCGCGCTATCGAACGGCCTTCCCCGCATCAGCAGGTCGTCCGTCACGGTCATCGTGAAAATGGGGTCCGCATCGGGCGGCACTTCTGCGATGGCATCGACAAAGGCCGCACGCGTCTCCGGCTCGTCATAGACCATCTTCTGATCAAACGCCGCGCGCCATGTCGCCTCGTCCGGCCATTCCGCATAGCCGACGAAGCGCCCCTCCGCATCACGATGCAAGCGGGAGCCGTAGCTCCCATATTTTTCGCGGATCAGATCAGTCCCGCGCCGCCACGCCGCGCGGAACTGCTCTTCTTTACCTGGATGCACTCGCCACCAATAGACCGCGACAAACATCGCCTCTCTCCTTCAAGGATGAAAGAATGATGCGCGCGGCCAGAGGTTGCAGCAATCCCTTCCCCTACCCCGTTCGTTTCGAGCGAACGGGTGGGTAGCTGGGCCTAAATCAAAGAACCGACTGCCCGGTTTTCTCCCAATCCGCCAGGAAGCCCGCGATGCCCTTTTCGGTCAGCACATGATTGAACAGCGCCTTGATGACCGAAGGCGGCGCAGTCATCACGTCCGCGCCGATCTTCGCGCTCTCCAACACATGGATCGGGTGCCGCACGCTCGCCACCAGGATTTCCGTGTCGAACGAATAATTGTCGTAGATCAGGCGGATGTCCTCGATCAGCTTCATGCCGTCAAAGCCATTATCGTCATGCCGCCCGACGAAGGGCGAAATGAAGCTCGCGCCCGCCTTCGCCGCCAAAAGCGCCTGATTGGCCGAGAAGCAGAGCGTCACATTGACCATCGTGCCTTCGCTGGTCAGCGCCTTGCAGGTCTTCAGGCCATCAATGGTCAGCGGCACCTTGATGCAGACATTGTCCGCGATCTTCCGCAGCACGGCCGCTTCCTTCATCATCGTCTCATGGTCGAGTGCGACCACCTCGGCCGACACCGGGCCATCGACGATGCCGCAGATTTCCTCGACGACTTCCACGAATTTGCGACCCGACTTGTGGATCAGCGACGGGTTGGTGGTGACGCCGTCCAGCAGGCCGGTGGCGGCAAGTTCGCGGATCTCATTGGTATCGGCGGTATCGACGAAGAACTTCATGGAAATGGCTCCGGAGCGGGGTGTGCGAATCGCCACCCCTTTAGCGGCTGATCCCGGCATTAGCCATTATTGCCAGCAGCAGGCTTTACGGAAACAGGGCTGTAACATTATGACGGCGGCACCTTTCCAAAGGACCCAACTCGATGCACCGCTTCCTGCGCCCACGCCACATCCCGGGCGCGCTCGCCATATTGGTGGCGACCGTTGCCATGCCCGCCGCTGCCGCTACCGGAGAAACGCAGGCATGGATCACTGAATCGCTCGTCATCGCCGCAACGCCTGCCGATACGATCTCGCTGGACCACAGCCAGCGTTTCCGCCGCGACAGTTCGAACGGCGATCAGCAGACCGCTCGCGTCCTGCTGGACCATCGCATCGCCAAGGGGGTGCAGCTTGGCGGCGGTCTCGCCTTCTTCCATTCCGGCCCGGAACAGGAGTTGCGCCTGTTTCAGCAGGCAACGCTCACGCGCGGCATCTTTCTCGCCCGCACGCGGATCGAGCAGCGCTTTTTCGACACCGCCAACCGCGCAAGCTGGCGTCTTCGTCAGCGCGTGCAGGCGTCCCTCCCATTGGGCTCTGCAAAAGGCCCGACCCTCGTCGCCGCCGCCGAACTTTTCTTCCACCTCAACCGCGCGCGGCCCAGCGACAAGACGGGCCTGGCCGTCATGCGCCAGCAGATCGGGCTGCGCCAGCCGCTCAGCAAGGCCATTGACGCCCAACTGCTCTACATGCGGCAACAGACCTTCCGCGACGGCCGCCCGGACGCTGTCGTCCATGTTCCCTGGCTATCGCTCAGCTGGAAAATCTGAACGCGCCGCCTTGCCTCACGCCTCGCAACCGATAGGGAGGGGCAGATGAGTTCGCGCGCCCGTGTCATCCTCCTGAACGCCGCCTTGGGCCCGCTCGATTATCGCGTGCCCCACGGGATGAGCGCCAAGCCCGGCAGCATCGTCGTCGCCCCGCTCGGCCCGCGCCAATTGATCGGCGTGGTGTGGGAAGAAGACGCCTTTCCCGACATCGAAACGGTCGGCGACAACCGCTTGCGCAACATCACCAGCGTCGTCGATGCGCCCCCGGTCCCGGAAACCCTGCGCCGCCTGATCGAATGGACGGCAGATTATTATCTCGCCCCCATCGCCGCCGTGCTACGCATGACGCTCGCGTCGTTGAGCGCGCTCGAAGGCGCCCGCACCGTCATAGAATATCGCGCTACCGGCGACCTGCCCGATCGCATGACCGATCAGCGCGTGCAGGCGATGGAGCGTATCGGCGAGCGACAGGGCCTGATCCGTGAACTGGCGATGATCGGCGGCGTCAGCGACGCCGTCATCCGTGGCCTGGTCAAGGCCGGGGCCTTCGAAGCGGTGGAGGTCAGCGTCGATACGCCCTTCCCCGCGCCCGATCCCGGCCATGCGCCGCCCGTCCTGTCAGACAATCAGGCGGCAGCGGCAGACCAGTTCGTCCAGGCCGTCAACGAACGCAACTTCGCGCCCTTCCTCCTCGATGGCGTTACCGGCTCCGGCAAGACCGAAGTCTATTTCGAAGCCATCGCCGCCGCCATCCGGCAGGGCCGCCAGGTCCTCGTCCTCCTCCCCGAAATCGCGCTGACCGAACCCTTTCTCGAACGCTTCGAAAAACGCTTCGGCACGGTCCCGGTTAACTGGCATAGCGGCCTGCGCCAGACCGAACGCCGCCGCGCCTGGCGCGCCATAGCTGCGGGTGAAGCCGCCGTGGTGGTTGGCGCCCGCTCCGCCCTCTTCCTGCCCTATCCCAATCTTGGCCTGATCGTCGTCGATGAAGCGCATGAGGCCAGCTTCAAGCAGGAGGATGGCGTCCATTATCACGCCCGCGACGTGGCGGTGATGCGCGGGCTGATCGAGAAATTCCCCGTCATCCTGGCCTCCGCCACGCCCGCGATCGAAACGCGCCATCAGGTCGAACTCGGCCGCTATCAGGAAATCAAGCTCCCCTCCCGCTTCGGCGGCGCGGAAATGCCGGGGATAGAGGGGATCAACCTCCTCACCGACCCACCTGAGCGCGGCCGCTGGATCGCGCCGCCTCTCGTCAAGGCCATCGATGAAACAATGGAAAAGGGCGAACAAAGCCTCCTCTTCCTCAACCGGCGCGGCTATGCCCCGCTGACGCTGTGCCGCCATTGCGGCTACCGCTTCCAATGCCCCAATTGCACCAGCTGGATGGTCGAGCACCGCCTGACGCGTCGCCTCGCCTGTCATCACTGCGGCCATGTCATCCCCTCGCCGCGCTTCTGCCCGGAATGCAAGGAGGAGGACAGCCTTGTCGCCTGCGGCCCCGGCGTCGAACGCATCGCGGATGAGGTAAAAGCGCTATGGCCACAGGCGCGCACCGCCATCGTCACCTCCGACACGCTCTGGTCCCCCGCCAAGGTCGCCGAGTTCGTGAAGTCGGTGGAGGCAGGCGCGGTCGATATCATCATCGGCACACAGCTCGTCACGAAGGGCTATCATTTCCCCAACCTGACGCTGGTCGGCGTGATCGACGCCGACCTCGGCCTGGAAGGCGGCGACCTGCGCGCTGCCGAGCGCACCTTCCAGCAGATCGTTCAGGTCGCGGGCCGCGCTGGCCGTGGTCAAAAACCCGGCCGCGTCTTCATCCAGACGCGGATGCTGGAAGCGGAGGTCATCAAAGCGCTCATCGCGGGCGATTCGGAACGCTTCTATGAAGTGGAGACTGAAAATCGCCGACGCGCCAACGCCCCGCCCTTCGGCCGCTTCGCCGCCATCATCGTATCCAGCGAGGATGCCGACGAGGCTGCTCAGGTCGCCCGGCTGATCGGCAAGTCCGCCCCGATGATAGACGGCATGCGCGTCTATGGGCCTGCGCCCGCACCCCTCTCGGTCCTGCGCGGCCGCCACCGCCACCGCCTGTTGATCCACGCCACAAGGGCGATGGACGTGCAGAGCGCCATCCGCGAATGGCTCGGCAATCTCACCTGGAAATCAGGCACCCGCGTCGCCGTGGACGTCGATCCCTACAGCTTCATGTGATGGCCAAAAACGCCCATGGAAAGCCCCTGCGTCAACATCTGCATGCTGGACAAGGCAGGCCGCCTCTGCACCGGCTGCGGCCGCACAAGAGACGAAATCAGACGCTGGCGCGGCATGAGCAAGGCCGAACGCCGCGCAATCATGGAGCGGCTGAAGCAAGCGGACCCGTGACGATAAAAACCGGCCGCGCAGCCCAGAATTGCAGTCCGGGGCCCGATCAATGTCGGTCGCCAGCTCTTCCTAACCGTCACCAGCTCTTCGTCACCCCGGACTCGATCCGGGGTCTCACTCAACTTCGCCAATCAAAGGAAGCGGGATTTCGATTTAAGGCCGGTATGTCGGGAAAGGTGTCCCTAACGGCCATTAGCGGACGTTGCGCAAGCCCCTCACCTCTTCCGCAAGCGGGAGGGGCGCGAGACTTGCCGAACCGCAGGTGAGGCTTAGTCGCAGCGGGATAGGCTGTGCGGCGTCCGCTAACCACCCAAAGCCGACACGCCCTCACCCCCGCCCTTCCCGCTCCAAAAGCGCCTTCTTCCGTTCCAACCCATAGGCATAGCCGCCCAAACTCCCGTCGCTCCGCAAGACGCGATGGCAGGGGATCAGCACCGCCAGCCCATTATCGCCGCAAGCCGTGCCCGCCGCCCGCACCGCACCCGGCTTGCCGATCGCCGCTGCAATCTCGCCATAACTGCGAGTCTCGCCCGGAGGTATCGCGCGCAATGCTTCCCACACCGCCTGCTGAAAAGCCGTGCCGCACACATCCAGCGGCAGATCAATCGGCCGCCCAGGCTCCTCGATCAAGCGGACGACTTGCGCCGCAAGCCCTTCCAACGCTGCGTCCCCGCCCATCAAATCCGCCTTGGGAAAGCGCCGCCGCAAATCCGCTTCATTCTCATCGAAGCTGATCCGGCACAGCCCCTTGGCGGTCGCGGCGACCAGCACCGGGCCAAGGCTCGACTCCACCACGACATGGCGGATCGTGACACCCCGACCGCCATCTTTCCACGCGCTGGGCGTCATCCCCAGATGCCGCTCCGCATCAGCATAGGCCCGGCTGGGCGCATTATAGCCCGCCTCATAGATCGCACTGGTGACGCTCCCGCCCTCCTCCAGCGCCGCTTTCAACCGTTCCGCCCGCAGCGACCTTGCATAAGCCGCGGGGGTAAGCCCGGTCTCCCGTTTAAACAGCCGATGAAAATGATGCGGCGCATAGCCGGCATGTGCTGCGACCTCCTCCAGCGAAGGGGGCGTCTCTGCCCCGCCGATAAAGAGTTTCGCCGCTTCCACTGCCAGTCTGTCCCGCCCCACTTCATCGGGGCGGCAGCGCAGGCAGGCCCGAAACCCCGCCGCCCGCGCCGCCTCCGGATCGGGCAGGAAGATCATATTCTCCCGCCGTGGGTGCCGCGCCGCACAGCTCGGCTTGCAATAGATGCCGGTCGTCAGCACCGCGCCGACGAACTGCCCGTCCAGGGCCCGGTCACGGCGCAGAAACGCGTCCCAGCAAGCATCAGGGTCGAGCGGCATCTGCGTCGAGGCGGAAAGGTCGGTCATCTGGTTCATGCTTATGGAATAGCAGAGCGGCTCCGGCCAGCCTTCCCGCCGCTTGCGTTCAAAGCATTTCTCGATTGCCTAAGTCCGGGCTTCGCATATGAATGCGCCCAACCATGGTCGCTTGTCTTCGCCGCCTCTGCCTTCTGCTCGCGCTCGCTTTGCCCGCTACGGCATTGGCGGAACAGCAGGATATCGCCGCCGCCGCCCGTGGCGTGGTCCGCATCGCCATCGTCGCAACAGATGGCAGCGAAGCCTATTTCGTCGGGCATGGCAGCGGCTTTGCCGTTGCGCCGGACAAGGTCATCACCAATGCCCATGTCGTCGAGCTGACGCGCGAGGAGAAAAATCTCGTCATCGGCGTGATCCCGTCCGAAGGCCGCAAAAGCTATGGCGGCCGCGTCATCGCCTATTCGCCCGGCAATGATCTTGCGCTCATCCAGCTGGAGGAAGGGCATCTTCCCGTTAGCACCTTCTATGCAGGCGCGGTCAGCGATGGGCAGCATGTGACAGCCATCGGCTATCCCGGCACCGTCGATCGCGCGCAGGGCCTCGGCCTTAGGCAAATGGTCGAGCCGCTCAGCACGGTAAAGACCAGCGGCAACATATCCTCCGGCCGCTCCAGCCAGAGCTTCGACACCATCCTCCACACCGCACCTCTCGCCGCCGGGAACAGCGGCGGGCCATTGGTCGACGACTGTGGCCGCGTGCTGGGGGTCAACAGCTTCGGCTCCGTGTCGGATGGCAATGACGCCGAATTCGGGTTCGCGGTCTCATGGCGTGAAGTGGCCTCCTTCCTCCGCCAGGCCGGAGTTTCCTCACTCCACACTGTCATCCCCTGCCGCTCCATGGCGGAAGCCGACGCGGCCGAAGCCGGGCTGTCCCAGCGGGAAGCGCAGCAGAGCGAACAATCCGAACGCGCCAAGGCCGACGCGCGGGAGGCAGCCATCGAAAAAGCTCGCGACACCGCCGAGCGCGACATCATCTCCGCCCGCGAAAACGCCATGGCGGGGGCGGCGGTCCTCCTCGCCTTCGCCGTGCTGGGGCTGGGCGCTGGCGGGCTTTTCTACAGCCAGGGCCGCGAACGCCGCGCCACCTGGTTTCTCGCTGGCGGCGGTCTGCTGCTGCTTGGCGCCTTCGCTCTTTTCTTCCTCAAACCGAGCTTTTCCAGCATCGATGAACGGGTGAAGCTGCCCGATGACGGTCGCGTCACCGGCAACAACGCCTATGCGTGGGAAGGCGACAATATCTGCCGCGTCGATTTTGACCGCAGCCGCCTTACCATCTCCGAAGCCAACGACATCCCGTTCAACTGGACCCAAAGCGGCTGCGTCAATGGCAGCAGTCAATATGTCAGCGCCGGCAGTGAATGGGAACGTGCGACCGTCCCCGATTCCGGCAATATTATAACAGTCAGCCGCTTCAGTCCGGCGACCGGCACATTGCGCATTCAGCGCTGGCTGCCCGATGCCGACACGATGGACAAGGCGCGGGCGTTGCTGAAGGATGGCCCGATCAGGGCGTGCGGCAGCGACTCCGACCTGCTCGGCAGGATCGCGGGACTGCGATCCGGTCTCGCCGCCCTCTTGCCCGCCCAGCCGAATGAACGGCTCGTCTATCATTGCCGCAAGGGCCGCCTCGCTCCTCCTGATCCGTCCAACTGACCGGAATCCGGCGGCAGGATGCGCCGTCAAATCGACTTGATTCCATCCTTATGACGGAATCGCGTTCCATGGCTTGCATAGTCATAATCCCGCTGCTAACCGGCCCGGCAACAGGGGAACGGGACGGCAAGACCGCGCCCCTCTTTTTGCATGACCGGCAATCAAGTGCCAGTAACCCAATGGAGGACGGTAAGCGCGTGGAGACTACCGGCGGCATTCAGGCTAGCCTCAGCGGCCGCTACGCGGTTGCGCTGTTCGATCTGGCTCGCGACGGCAACGCCCTCGATACCGTGGCGAACAGCCTCGGCGCGATCAAGGCGGCGATCGCCGAATCGGCGGATTTCAAGGGCCTCATCAACAACCCGGTGCTGAGCCGCGACACGGCGAGCAAGACTGTTGCAGCTGTCGCCGCTTCGATGGGCCTCGATTCGCTCACGACCAAGTTTCTGGGCGTGCTGGCCGAGAACCGCCGCCTGGCGCAGCTCCCCGCGATCATCCGCGCTTATGAAACCCTGCTGTCGAATCACAAGGGCGAGACCCGCGCCGAAGTGACGAGCGCGCATCCCCTCGACGCAAATCAGGTCACCGCCCTGCAGCAGAGCCTGCGCGCGCGCGTCGGCCGCGAAGTCGCGGTCGATGCCAAGGTCGATCCCGCGATCCTCGGTGGGTTGGTCGTCAAGATCGGCAGCCAGATGATCGATTCCTCCATCCGCACCCGTTTGAATAGTCTCGCCCAGGCGATGAAAGGCTGAACATGGATATCAACGCCGCAGAAATTTCGAAGGTCATCAAGGACCAGATCGCCAATTTCGGCACCGAAGCGCAGGTGAGCGAAGTCGGTTCCGTGCTGACCGTGGGTGACGGCATCGCCCGCGTCCATGGCCTCGACAATGTCCAGGCGGGCGAAATGGTCGAGTTCGCCAATGGCGTGCAGGGCATGGCGCTCAACCTCGAAGCCGACAATGTCGGCGTCGTGATCTTCGGCTCGGACGCCGAGATCAAGGAAGGCGACACCGTCAAGCGCACCGGCACCATCGTCGATGTTCCGGTCGGCAAGGGCCTGCTCGGCCGCGTCGTGGACGGCCTCGGCAACCCGATCGATGGCAAGGGTCCGATCGCTTACACCGAGCGCAAGCGCGTCGAAACGAAGGCTCCGGGCATCATCCCCCGCAAGTCGGTGCACGAACCCGTGCAGACCGGCCTCAAGGCGATCGACGCCCTCGTCCCCGTCGGCCGTGGCCAGCGCGAGCTGATCATCGGCGACCGCCAGACCGGCAAGACCGCCGTCGCGATCGATACCTTCATCAACCAGAAGGGCATCAACGCGGGCGATGACGAGAGCAAGAAGCTCTACTGCATCTACGTCGCCATCGGCCAGAAGCGCTCGACCGTCGCGCAGATCGTCAAGCAGCTCGAGGAAAATGGCGCGATGGAATATTCCATCGTCGTCGCCGCGACCGCTTCGGAGCCCGCTCCGCTCCAGTATCTGGCGCCCTACACCGGCGTCACCATGGGCGAATATTTCCGCGACAACGGCATGCATGCCGTGATCGTCTATGATGACCTTTCCAAGCAGGCCGTCTCCTATCGCCAGATGTCGCTGCTGCTGCGTCGTCCTCCGGGCCGCGAAGCCTATCCCGGCGACGTTTTCTACCTGCACAGCCGCCTGCTGGAGCGTGCGGCGAAGATGAACGACGCCAATGGCGCAGGCTCGCTGACTGCGCTGCCGATCATCGAGACGCAGGCGGGCGACGTGTCGGCCTACATCCCGACCAACGTGATTTCGATCACCGACGGCCAGATCTTCCTCGAAACCAACCTCTTCTACCAAGGCATCCGTCCGGCCATTAACGTCGGTCTGTCGGTGTCGCGCGTGGGCTCGGCCGCGCAGACCAAGGCGATGAAGAAGGTTTCGGGCTCGATCAAGCTGGAGCTGGCTCAGTATCGCGAAATGGCGGCCTTCGCCCAGTTCGGTTCGGACCTCGACGCTTCGACCCAGAAGCTGCTGAACCGTGGTGCGCGTCTGACTGAGCTGCTCAAGCAGGCCCAGTTCTCCCCGCTGCCCTTCGAAGAGCAGACCGCGTCGATCTTCGCTGGCACCAACGGTTATCTGGACAGCGTGCCGGTCAAGGACGTGACGCGTTATGAAGAGCTGATGCTCGCTTATCTGCGCCACGACCATGCCGATGTCCTCGCCGCGATCCGCGACAGCAAGGATTTGGGTGATGAGCCCAAGGCCAAGCTGAAGGCCGCGCTCGACAGCTTCGGCAAGACCTTCGCCTAATATTTAGCCGTCACCCCAGCGCAAGCTGGGGTCTCAGGCCGGATAGGTCCGACCTGGGGGCGTGAGATGCCAGCCTTCGCTGGCATGACGGAACAGGATTGAACGAGACGGTAAATGGCCAGCCTCAAGGAACTGAAGATCCGCATCGGGTCGGTGAAGTCGACCCAGAAGATCACCAAGGCGAAGCAGATGGTCGCCGCCGCGAAGCTGCGCAAGGCGCAGGCCGCGGCCGAAGCCGCGCGTCCCTATTCCAGCCGCTTGGAAGCGGTCGTCGCCAGTCTCGCTTCGAAGATCGCGGGCGGTTCGGGCGAAGGCGCTTCACCGCTACTCGCCGGCACCGGCAAGGATGACGTTCATCTGCTGGTGGTCGCCAACTCGGATCGTGGTCTTGCGGGCGCGTTCAACGCCAACATCGTGAAGGCCGCTCGCGCCAAGGCCGAGGAGCTGATCGAGCAGGGCAAGACCGTCCGCTTCTATCTGATCGGCCGCAAGGGCCGTCCGGTCATCAACCGGACTTTCCCCGGCATGATCGTCGCCCAGTTCGAAACCACCGGCGCGAAGGAACCGGGCTACTCGCAGGCTGAAGCGATCGCGCACGAGCTGACCGACATGTATCTGAACGGCAAATTCGACGTCGCGCACCTCTTCTTCTCGCGCTTCAAGTCGGCGCTGGCGCAGATCCCGACCGAACAGCAGATCATCCCGGTCAAAATCCCGGCGGACGCCGACCGCAACGCCATTGCCGCCACGGTGGAATATGAGCCGAGCGAGGAAGCGATCCTCGACGACCTGCTGCCGCGCAACGTGACGGTGCAGATCTTCAAGGCGCTGCTGGAAAACAACGCGTCCGAACAGGGCGCCTCGATGACCGCCATGGACAATGCGACCCGCAATGCCGGCGACCTCATCAACAAGCTGACCATTCAGTATAACCGCAGCCGTCAGGCCGCGATCACCACCGAACTGGTCGAAATCATCTCGGGCGCCGAAGCCCTCTAAGATCACGCACGCAAGGAAGCAGTCATGGCAACCACCAACAATGTAGGCCGCATCTCGCAGGTCATCGGCGCTGTCGTCGACGTGACCTTCCCCGATGCGGTCCCGTTCATCCTCTCGGCGCTGGAAACCAGCAACAACGGCCAGCGCCTGGTGCTGGAAGTCGCCCAGCATCTGGGTGAGAACACCGTCCGCACCATCGCGATGGACTCGACCGACGGCCTGACCCGTGGCCAGGAAGTGACCGACACCGGCGCGCAGATCTGCGTTCCCGTCGGCCCGGCCACGCTCGGCCGCATCCTGAACGTCGTCGGCGAGCCGATCGACGAGCGCGGCCCGGTCGCCACCACCCTCTCCGCCCCGATCCACGCCAAGGCTCCCGAGTTCGTCGACCAGTCGACCGAAAGCTCGATCCTGGTCACCGGCATCAAGGTCATCGACCTTCTCGCCCCCTATGCGAAGGGCGGCAAGATCGGCCTGTTCGGCGGCGCGGGCGTCGGCAAGACCGTGCTCATCCAGGAACTGATCAACAACATCGCGAAGGGCCATGGCGGCACCTCCGTGTTCGCGGGCGTCGGTGAGCGGACCCGCGAAGGCAACGATCTCTATCACGAATTCCTCGACGCCGGCGTTATCGCCAAGGACGCCGACGGCAATGCGATCAGCGAAGGTTCGAAAGTGGCCCTGGTTTATGGCCAGATGAACGAGCCGCCGGGCGCCCGCGCACGCGTCGCCCTGTCGGGCCTCACCATCGCGGAATATTTCCGCGACCAGGAAGGCCAGGACGTGCTGTTCTTCGTCGACAACATCTTCCGCTTCACCCAGGCGGGCGCGGAAGTGTCGGCTCTGCTCGGCCGTATTCCTTCGGCGGTGGGCTATCAGCCGACCCTGGCGACCGACATGGGCGCGCTGCAGGAGCGCATCACCTCGACCAACAAGGGTTCGATCACCTCGGTGCAGGCCGTGTACGTCCCCGCGGACGACTTGACCGACCCGGCGCCGGCAACCTCCTTCGCGCACTTGGACGCCACCACCGTTCTTAACCGTGCGATCTCGGAGCTGGGCATCTACCCCGCGGTCGATCCGCTCGACTCCACCAGCCGCGTCCTTGAGCCGCGCACCGTGGGCCAGGAACATTACGACACGGCCCGCGCGGTCCAGTCGATCCTGCAGAAGTACAAGTCGTTGCAGGACATCATCGCGATCCTGGGCATGGACGAGCTGTCCGAAGAGGACAAGCTGACCGTCGCCCGCGCGCGCAAGATCCAGAAGTTCCTGTCGCAGCCCTTCCACGTCGCCGAAGTCTTCACCGGCATCTCGGGCAAGTTCGTCCAGATCGAAGACACGGTGAAGTCGTTCAAGGCCGTGGTCGAAGGCGAATATGACCATCTGCCCGAAAACGCCTTTTACATGGTCGGCGGCATCGACGAAGCCGTCGAAAAGGCGAAGAAGCTGGCCGCCGAAGCGGCGTAAAAGAGCTTCCCCTCCCGCAAGCGGGAGGGGATTGAGGGGTGGGCAGCGAGCGAAGCGAGCAGCGACATACCCTGACAAGCTGCAACGATTGCTACGCAATCGACCCACCCCAACCCCTCCCTTGAAAGGGAGGGGCTAAGGAAGCGAAAATGGCACTGCATTTCGAACTCGTGACCCCCGAAAAGCTCGTCCGCTCGGAAGAGGTCTATCAGGTCGTCGTCCCCGGCACCGATGGCGACTTCGGCGTGCTGGAAGGCCACGCCCCCTTCATGTCCACCGTCCGCGACGGCGCGATCCAGATCTTCGCCAGCGCCGGTTCGGCCCCCGAAGTCATCCCCGTCCAGGGCGGCTTTGCGGAAGTGAATGAAAAGGGCCTAACCGTCCTTGCGGAGCATGCTGGCTGATCGCAACGACGACAGCTATCCGATAAATATAAGAAGGCCGCGCTCCGCATCGGGGCGCGGCCTTTTTGTTGTGCCACACGCTGCGGTCTCGCCATGCCCTGCCCGGCTCCATTAGCCATTTGTCAAAGTTTCCGCCCTATTCACCATTTCCAGGCATATTTGATCGGTCTCCTCGTGGTTGGCTGGACCGATTGGAACATTCCGGCGGAGAATTATGAGCGCGTTTGGACGGAAAAATGGACCTGCCGGCATTAAGCCGGGATTCGGCGTCGCCCGGCCGATGCAGGGCGGAGCGCCTCGCGAGGAAGTGCGCGGAGGCGAGCAATTTCCGCCGCTCGACATGGCGCCCTTGCCGGCGGAAACGCTGGCCGATCCGCTTTCCGCACCTACCGGCCAGATGCAGCGCAACGCCGACGCGCTGCAGCGGCTCTCCGACCGCGCCAATGCGGAACATGTGCCCGATGCAGGGCCGCAGGGCTTTGAGGCGTCGGTCCACAAGATCAAGGAACAGGTTCTTCCACGCCTCCTGGAGCGCGTCGATCCCGAAGCCGCCGCAACCCTCAGCAAGGATGAGTTGGCGGAGGAATTCCGTCCCATCATCATGGAGGTGCTGGCCGAACTGAAGCTCACCCTCAACCGGCGCGAACAGTTCGCGCTGGAAAAGGTGCTGGTCGATGAACTGCTCGGCCTCGGCCCGCTCGAAGAACTGCTGGCCGATCCGGACGTCAGCGACATCATGGTCAACGGCCCGGAACAGACCTATATCGAAAAAAAGGGCAAGCTCCAGATCGCCCCGATCAAGTTCCGCGACGAGGAGCATCTGTTCCAGATCGCGCAGCGCATCGTGAACAAGGTCGGTCGCCGCGTCGATCAGACCACACCGCTGGCCGACGCCCGCCTGCCCGACGGCAGCCGCGTCAACGTCATCGTGCCGCCCCTTTCGCTCCGCGGCACCGCCATCTCCATCCGTAAATTCTCCGCCAAGCCGATCACGCTCGACATGCTGGCGCAATGGGGCGCGATGAGCCCGCAAATGTGCACGGCGCTGAAGATCGCGGGCGCCTGCCGCATGAACATCGTCATTTCGGGCGGCACCGGCTCGGGCAAGACGACCATGCTCAATGCCCTATCGAAGATGATCGATCCGGGCGAGCGCGTACTGACCATCGAGGACGCGGCCGAACTCCGCCTGCAGCAGCCGCATTGGCTACCGCTCGAAACCCGCCCGCCGAACTTGGAAGGGCAAGGCGCGATCACCATCGGCGACCTCGTCAAGAACGCCCTGCGTATGCGCCCGGACCGCATCATCCTGGGCGAAATCCGTGGCGCGGAGTGTTTCGACCTGCTTGCCGCCATGAACACCGGACATGACGGCTCCATGTGCACGCTGCACAGCAACTCGCCCCGCGAGTGCCTGGGCCGTATGGAAAACATGATCCTGATGGGCGACATCAAGATCCCGAAAGAAGCCATTTCCAAGCAGATCGCCGACTCGGTCGATCTCATCGTGCAGGTCAAGCGCCTGCGCGACGGCTCGCGCCGCGTCACCAATGTAACCGAGGTCATCGGCATGGAGGGCGACGTCATCGTCACCCAGGAACTGTTCAAGTTCGAATATCATGACGAGGACGACAGCGGCCGTATCGTCGGCGAATATCGCTCCATGGGCCTGCGTCCCTACACGCTGGACAAGGCGCGGCAGTTCGGTTTCGACCAGCCGTTCCTGGAAGCCTGCCTCTAACAATCTCGGCTGGCGGAGCTTTACGCCTCGCCAGCCGCTTGCGCTCCGCCATCGCAAACGGCACATCTGTTTCCTCGCCGATAAAGAGAGGATCCCTGATGAACCGTCTCGCGCGCGCCGGTCTGTTGCTGACCGCCATCGCTGTTCCCGCCCTGCCGCTCGCCGCGCAGCATGCCGGTCATGCAAGCCACAAGCCTGCCCAGGCGGCCGATCCGATCGCCGCCGCAGTCGCTGCGCCAAGCCGCAGCGCCGCCAACACGGCCCGCGATAAATATCGGCACCCCGCGCAAACGCTCGCCTTCTTCGGCGTCGCGCCCGGCCAGACCGTGGTGGAATATAGTCCCAGCGGCGGCTGGTACACGGAGATCCTCGCTCCGCTGCTGCGCGAGAAGGGTACTCTCTATGCGCTCCAGCCTTCGGGCCGTTATCTGGACGGTTACCGCAAATTTCTCGCCGCGAAGCCCGATGTCTATGACAGGGTGAAGCTGGTTGCCTTTCCGGAGCAAGCCGCAATGATCCCGGTGGGCAGCGTCGATACGCTGCTCACTTTCCGCAACGTCCATAATATGGTGATGGCTGGAACGGAAACGGCAACCTTCAAGGCGTTCTACGATCTTCTGAAGCCCGGCGGGACGCTGGGCATCGTCGATCACCGCTTGCCGGAGGACCGGGACGCCGCGCTGGAAAAGAGCAGCGGCTATCTCAAGGTATCGACTATCCGCCGCCTGGCCGAGGCGGCGGGCTTCGAATATGTCGGCGCTTCGGAAATCAACGCCAATCCCAAGGACACGGCCGACTGGCCAAAGGGTGTCTGGACCCTGCCCCCCACCCTAACCAATGGCGATGTGGACAAAGCCAAATATGTAGCGGTCGGCGAAAGCGATCGAATGACGCTGAAATTCCGCAAACCCGGGCGATAGCATATCGGCGGTTGCCTCCTCGCGGCGCATGTCTAAAGCGGGCGCGTGCAACCGCCTGCCCCCACGAGCCCCCCGGAGGAGCTTCCGCCGCCTCCCCCTCTGCGGGAGGAACGACCGCTCACCGGCATCGGACTGCGCCTTGTCGCCATGGCCTTCCTGGCAGCGATGTTCGCGCTGGGCAAAGTCGTCGGCACGCGCGGGGTGCATCTCGGCGAGTTGCTCTTCTACCGTCAGGCGCTGGCCCTGCCGATCATCGTCGCATGGGTCGCGCTGACCGACGGATTGCCCTCAGTACGGACCAACCGGCTTGGCATTCATGTCAGCCGGACAGCACTCGGCCTCACCGGCATGGCGCTCAACTTCGGCTCCTACATGCTGTTGCCATTGACGGAGGCGACCACGATCGGCTTCACCATGCCGATCTTCGCCACGCTGCTGTCCGCGCTGCTGCTAAGGGAGGCGACCGGCCCGCACCGCTGGGCGGCCATCCTGTCGGGCTTTGTAGGCATATTGATCATGATCCGCCCGGATAGCGCCCATTTCCCGCCGCTGGGGCTCGCAGTGGCTCTGTCCGCCGCCGTCATGACCGCCTGCATCAGCCTTTTGCTCCGCGATTTGGGGCGAACGGAAAAGGCGGGCGTCATCGTCTTCTGGTTTACGGCCCTATCCATCCCGCCGCTCGGCCTGCTGATGCTGTTCGTCGGACAGGCGCATGATCCGCTGACCTGGGCGCTGCTCGCCGGCGTCGGCATCACCGGCGGCTGCGCACAGCTTTGCATGACCGGATCGCTACGCTGCGCGCCTGTCTCCGTCGTCCTGCCGATGGACTACAGCACCATCATCTGGTCAACGATGCTGGGCCTCATCATCTGGGGCGAATGGCCGATCGGCACCACCTGGATCGGCGCCATGCTTATCATCGCCAGCGGCCTTTATATCGCTTGGCGGGAGCATGCGCGCGCCCGCCGCTTCGCTTCAGCCTAGCAGTTCCGCGTCCAGGCTGATCTCCGCATTCAACAGCTTGGATACGGGGCAATTGGCCTTCGCCTTCCCGGCCAGTTCCTGGAACTGCGCGTCCGACGCTCCCGGAATTTTCGCCTTCAGCGTCAGCTTGCTCGCGGTAATCGCAAAGCCGCCCTCCTGCTGCTCCAACGTGACCACGGCATTGGTCTCCATCTTCTCCGCCGTCAGCCCGGCCTCGCCCAGAATCAGCGACAGCGCCATGGTGAAGCAAGACGCATGGGCAGCCGCGATCAATTCTTCGGGATTTGTGCCCGGCACGCCTTCGAACCGCATCGCAAAGCCATAGGGATGCGCGTCCAGCGCCCCGCTTTGGGTGGTTATCGCGCCCTTTCCGTCCTTAAGGCCACCGCTCCAAACCGCTGATCCGCTACGATTGATCTTCATATGATCCTCCTGCCTGAAGAAACGGGAACCCCGCCGATCCTGCCCGGTTTCCTCTCTATAGCGCATAACGGTACAGGAGCGTGACAATGAGCGGCCCAGAAGCAGAAAATCCCGGCGACCTGATCGCATCGGATCGGGTGGAAGGCACGGCCGTCTATAATCGCGCAGGCGACAGGCTCGGCCACATTTCCAACTTCATGGGGACAAGCGCAGCGGCCAGGTGCGCTACGCCGTCCTGTCCTTTGGCGGCTTCCTTGGCCTCGGCAACGATCGTTACCCGCTGCCCTGGTCCATACTGAACTATAATAAGGACAAGGGCGGCTACGTGGTGGATTTGGACAGGGAAAAGCTGGACGAAGCTCCCCGCCATCTGTCGGGCGTTCAGCCCGACTATGACGAAGCCTATGGCCGCAGCGTCTTCTCCTATTACGGGCTCATCTATCCTTGGTGAGAGGCGCTGCCCTACCATCTGGCAAGGTCCGCCAGAAGCTGAACCCCTGATGAATCCAATCGCCTAAATTTGAACACATTTGGTCGCTGAACCATTGTCTATTCAAGAACTAGAGTTATGTCTGTTCGAGTAAATTGGACGAGGATCAGGCCATGGATCGATTCGGACATCTGGGTGACGCACGCCTTCCGACCGTGCTGACCATCCCGGGTCTCAATAATAGCGGGCCAGGTCATTGGCAGACCCTATGGGAAGGATCGCGCGGCGATTGCCAGCGGGTCGATCTTGGCAGTTGGGCCAGCCCCAATCGCAATGCCTGGGTCACGCGCCTGGACGCCGCCATCCGGGAAGCGAACGGCCCCATCATCCTTGCCGCCCACAGCCTTGGGTGCCTGGCGGTCGCATGGTGGGGCGCGTTGCAGAGCCAGGCTTATGGCTGGCCGGTGACAGGAGCGCTTCTGGTCGCCCCGCCCGACTGCGACAGGATGGAAACGCCCGAGACGATCGGCGGATTCGGCCCGACGCCGCGCGCGCAACTGCCCTTCCCCTCCTATGTCGTCGCCAGCCGCAACGATCCCTATATCTTCTTCGAACGGGCTCACAGCGTCGCGAAAAATTGGGGAAGCACTTTCGTCGATGCGGGCTTCAGCGGCCATATCAATGCCGAATCGGGCTTGGGCGAATGGGACTTCGGCCAAGCGCTGCTCGACCAGCTGATCGACAATGCCCATGAACAGGCGTCGGTCATGCGCCAGATGCGGCCAGCCATCCCTCTCCAACATAATGAAAGAAGAATGAGCGCAATGCGGTTGATCAGTTGAACTGATGGGGCGCTGCAAGACAAACTTGGGCGCCCTATATATTTGCTTTTTTGTCTATTGAATTAGTTGAGATAAAAGCGGGCACAGAGGTGTTTATGAGTGACCATCGACCGATTGAATTTGCCCGCAATGGCCGCGCAGACGGCCAGCGGCACGATATTTCCGTAAGCATCGACAAGGTTCGCGGGGTGCTTGAAGCGCTGCGTTTCGGGTCGATCACCTTGACCGTGCATGATGCGCGCGTCGTCCAGATCGATGTAACGGAAAAGACTCGCCTCACCGCCTGAACAAAGCGGGGGCAACAAAGGGTCGTGAAATAAGCCGCCGGACAGGCGGTGAATAACAGGCGGCAAGGGGTGGGCCGCTCACTGTCCGTACCATTCCCAGACCATCGGCTTTGACCGGGCGAACCGGAAAAGTCGCGATCAACATTCACCGGACATCCGGAAGGGGAATTCTATGATTGCGCGTTCTCTGTTGCTCGCCACCGTGGCGAGCGCATCCTTTATTGCGTCCAATGCTTATGCAGAGGACGTGCCTCAGCCCGCCACAGATGCTGCCGAACAAGCCAGCAGCCCGCGCGCCGAGGTGATCATCGTCACCGCACGCCGTCGCCAGGAAACCGCGCAGGAAGTGCCCCTGGCGATCTCCGTGATCCGTGGCGACAGCATCGAAGCCACCGGCAACTTCAACGTCGTGAAGCTCCAGCAGCTGGCGCCGACGTTGCAGGTCTATACCACCAATCCGCGCAACACCTCGGTCAACATTCGTGGCCTGGGCGTTCCGTTCGGTTTGACCAGCGACGGATTTGAACAGGGCGTCGGCATCTATGTCGATGACGTTTATAATTCGCGCGTCGCCGCCGCGACCTTCGACTTCCTCGACGTTTCGCAGGTTGAAGTGCTGCGTGGGCCGCAGGGCTCGCTCTACGGCAAGAACACCACGGCCGGCGCGATCAACATCACCACCAACCAGCCGACCTTCGATTTCGAAGGCCGCGCCGAACTGACCGTGGGCAACCTCAACTACAGGCAGGCAAAGGCCGCCATATCCGGGCCGCTGTCGGACACCATCGCTGCCCGCCTCGCAATCGCTTCGACCAGCCGCCGTGGCACGATCTACAATGTGACGACGAACCGCTGGATCAACGAACAGGACAATCTGGGCCTCCGTGGCCAGCTGCTGTTCAAGCCGAACGACGACTTCAGCATCACCTTGTCGGGCGACTATAGCAAGCAGGACCCGGAATGCTGCGGCACCGTGTTCGTTCGTGTCGGCCGCACCCAGCGCCCGCTCAACCGTCAGTATGACGCGCTCGCCGCTGCCCAGAATTATGTCGTTCCCAGCCGCAATCCTTATGACCGGCTGACCGATCTCGACAGCAACCTCAATGCTGGTAACAAGATCGGCGGCGTGTCCGCGCGCATCAAGTGGGACATCGGTCCCGGCACGCTGACTTCCGTCACCGCCTGGCGCTTCTGGGACTGGAAGCCGGAAAATGACCGCGACTTCACCGGTCTGCCGATCGTGTCCAAGTCGCAGAACCCCTCGCAGCAGGACCAGTATAGCCAGGAATTCCGCTACAATTACGAAGGAGACAAGATAGACTTCGTCGTCGGCTTGTTCGGCTTCAAGCAGCGGATCGACACGCAGGGTACGGAGCAGCAGGGCGCAGCGGCGAGCAAGTGGAGCCTGACCCCGTCCACCTCACCCACCAATATCGCCAACAACCCTGCGACGCTGGCCGGTTTGACCGCGAGCAACACGCAGTGGCTCAAGAGCACCAGCGCCGCTCTTTTCGGCCAGGTGAGCTGGCATGTGAACGACGCCCTGACCATCCAGCCGGGCGCGCGGCTCAACTATGACAAGAAGTCCGGCTTCTATCAGCGCGTGGTGACCAACGGACAGGGTCAAGTCATCAGTTGCACCCCGGCTCCGGCCGCAGGCACTGTGCTGGCGGCACAGTGCGGCGTATATCAGCCGCAGGTCAGCGCGCCGTCCGACAGCGCCTGGAACTTCACCTATGACCTGAACGTCAACTACAAGATCGCGCGCGACATCCTCGCCTATGCGACCTATGCCAAGAGCTTCAAGACGCTGGGCATCAACCAGAACGGCTTGCCGCTCAACGCCGACAATACGGTCAACTTCGATGCGGGCACGGTGAAGCCGGAATCGGTCAACCATTATGAAATCGGCCTGAAGACCCAGTTCTGGGATCGCCGGGCGACCTTCAACCTCACCGCTTACCGCACCGACATCAAGAATTTCCAGGCGACGGTGAACGGCGGCCAGTTCGGCACCGTGCGCGGTTATTTGGCAAACGCTGGAAAGGTCCGGTCGCAGGGTATCGAGGCCGACTTCAAGGTCGTCGCCAGCGATCGCTTCACCGCCTATGCCAACGGCGCCTACACCGACGCGAAGTACAAGAAGTTCGTCGATGCGCCCTGCCCGCCTGAACTGTCCGGCGGCACGTTCCAATCGGCTACGGCGACGCCTGACTATTCACAGCCCGGTGTTCCTGGCGCCCTCAGCCCGCGTCAGTGCGACATCTCCGGTCAACGCCTGCCCGGCGTATCGCACTGGGCCTTCTCCTACGGCGCGGAATATAACATTCCGGTCACGCTGCTGGACAAGGAAGGTCAGGCGTATCTGGGCGTCGATGGCAATTATCGTTCGCACTGGAATTCGAACGCCTCGCCGTCGATCTATACGGAGGTGAAGGGCTATGCCCTCACCAACTTCCGCGCCGGCTTCCGTGGCGAAGGCTTTGATGTCTTCGGCTGGGTCCGCAACGCCTTCGACGTCAACTATATCGAAAATCTGCAGGTCGCACCCGGCAACACCGGCTTGATCGCTGGTCAGCCCGGCGACCCACGGACCTGGGGCGGGACGATTAAATTCTCGTTCTGATCCCGTAACGATGTTCACCCCTGCGGGAGCGGCACAGGCCCGCCGCTCCCGTTCTTTTTCAACTCGCTATTTTCTTCATTGAATACCGCTTCGACAAAACTGGACCGGCCCCTGATTTGCGCCCGCGACCCCGCTGGGCTACAGCCAACCCATGTCCACCACCTTCACGCTCGACACTTCCACCAGCCGCGCCAATCCCACCCCCGCGCCGATGAAGCGGCTGACCGTTCCCGCCATTCAGCGCCGCAAGGCGGAAGGCAAAACGGCCGAACCGCTGGTGATGTTGACCGCCTACACCGCCCGGCAGGCGCAGCTTCTCGATCCGCATTGCGACATGCTACTGGTCGGCGATTCGCTCGGTCAGGTCATTTACGGCCTGCCTTCGACGCTCCCCGTCACGCTCGACATGATGATCGCCCATGGCGCGGCCGTGGTGCGCGGCAGCTATCATAGCCTCGTCCTCGTCGATATGCCCTTCGGCAGTTACGAAGCATCCCCTGCCCATGCCTTCGCCAGCGCCAGCCGCGTCATGGCCGAAACCGGCTGCGCCGCCGTCAAACTGGAAGGCGGTCAGGCGATGTCCGAAACCATTGCCTTCCTCACCCAGCGCGGCATCCCGGTGATGGCCCATGTCGGCCTCACGCCCCAGGCCGTAAATGCGCTCGGCGGCTATGGCGCGCGCGGCAAAAGCCAGGAAGAACATGCCAAGATCATGGATGACGCCCGCGCCGTCGCCCAGGCTGGAGCCTTCGCTATAGTGCTGGAAGGCGTCATGGAAGACCTCGCCGTCGCCATCACCGACAGCCTGGACATACCCGTCATCGGCATCGGGGCGTCTGCCCATTGCGATGGCCAGGTGCTGGTCGCCGAAGACATGCTCGGCATGTTCGAACGCACCCCCCGCTTCGTCAAACGCTATGAAAATATCGCCGACACCATCAGCGGCGCGGCCGAGCGTTACGCCACTGAAGTGCGCAATCGCAGCTTTCCCACCGCAGATCAGGTCTATCGGCCCAAAAAGTGATTTGCGCTAAGCTCCGCCGCCGCTATTGATCGCGCCTTCCGCGAGCTTTTTCTGACGCCTATCTGGAGACCCAAGTGGCCCTGACGCCGCAAAACAGCGAAGCCTTCATGCGCGAGGTCGATGAGGCCGTCCGCCAGGATCAGCTGCTGACCTTCTGGCAGCGCTTCGGCCGCTGGATCGTCGCGGCCGTCGTCATTGGCCTCGTGGCGTTCGCCGGCTGGCTCTACTGGCAGCATCATAGCGCCACCCGATCGCAAGCCGTTTCGGAAGAGATGGACAAGGTGATCGCCACGGCAGTGGGCGGCGGAACGCCCGACGCCAAGCAGCTCGACGCCCTTGCCGACGCCAGCCAGCCCGGCTTCCGCGCCTCGGCCCTTTTGGTGAAGGCTGGGACCGCGGCACGCAAGGGCGACAGCAAGGCTGCCATCGCCGCCTACAAGGCGATGGCGCAGGACAGCTCCCTGGATCAGCCCTATCGCGACCTCGCCCTGATCCGCCAGACGACGCTGGAATTTGAAGCGCTACAGCCCCAGCAGGTGGTCGATCGCTTGAAGCCCCTTGCGGTGGAAGGCGCGCCATGGTTCGGCAGCGCGGGCGAAATGGTCGCGATCGCCTATATGAAAATGCGCAAGCCCGATCTCGCCGGCCCGCTGTTCGCGGCTATGGCGAAGGATGCGAGCGTGCCTCAGTCGATCCGTTCACGCGCGCGACAGATGGCGGGACTATTGGGGATTGATGCGGTCGAAACGCCGGCTGAGCCTGGACAGGGATGAAGATAAGCGCATGGGGATGCACAGCATGACGAAATTTGCGGGCACGCGCCGCGCCCTGACCGTGGCTGCGATGGTCGCCCTCTTGGCGGGCTGCGGCATCATCGGCGGCAAGAAGGGCGGGCCCAAGACACCCGTGGTCGGCAACCGCATGTCAATCCTGACCAACGAACAGGGCGTGGAGGTTGATCCAACCTTGGCTGATGTGCCTGTGTCGCTGCCGGAAGCCTACGCCAATGATCAATGGTCGCAGCCGGGCGGCTCCCCGGCGAAGGCTATGGGCCATCTTGCCCTTGGCGCATCGCCCGCAACCAGCTGGACCACGTCGATCGAGGGCAGCACGCCCAGGGCGCGCCTCGCCTCGTCGCCGGTCGTGGCCAACGGCAAGCTCTATGTCATCGATGCCGGCGCTCATGTCTTGGCATTCGACGCCGCCAGCGGCGCCAAGCTGTGGCAGACCTCGCTCCCGGCCGAGGGTAGCGGCCGCTCCCTGTTCGGCGGCGGTGTCAGCATTGTCGATGACAAACTTTATGCGAGCACAGGCGTCGGCGACGTAGCCGCTCTTAACGCCGCGAACGGCTCGATCCTGTGGAAGAAGCGTCCCGGCGGCCCGCTCCGCGGCGCGCCGACGCTCGCCAACGGTCATGTCTATGTCATGGGCCAGGACAATCAGATTTTCGCTCTGAACCAAACCGATGGCGAAGTGCAATGGACCGATAGCGGAACGCTGCAGGTGACCGGCGTGTTCGGCGTCGCGGCTCCCGCCGCCGCGCAGGGCACTGTGATCGCGGGCTACAGCTCGGGCGAACTGACTGCCTATCGCTATGAAAATGGCCGTACCCTGTGGGGCGACGCCCTTTCCCGCACCAGCATTTCGACGGCAGTCGCCAGCCTCACCGACATCGACGCCAATCCGGTGATCGACCGCGGCCGCGTATTCGCCATAGGTCAGGGCGGCCGCATGGCCTCCTATGAATTGGTAAGTGGCCAGCGCCTGTGGGAAATCAACGTCGCAGGCATTTCGACCCCATGGGTCGCGGGCGAATGGGTGTTTGTCGTCACCAGCGACGCCAAGCTGCTCTGCGTCGCCCGCGCGACCGGCAAGATCCGCTGGATCAGCCAACTGCGCCGCTGGGAAAAGGAAAAGAAGAAGGCCAATGCGATCCGCTGGACCGGCCCTGTGCTGGCGGGGGGACGGCTGATCCTTGTATCCACGCATGGCGATCTGAACTATGTCGATCCGGCGACCGGGGCGGTCCAGAGCACGGTCGATATGGATCGGTCCATGTCGCTGTCGCCCGTCGTCGCCAACAACATGCTCTATATTCTGGCTGATGACGGCCGCCTGACGGCGCTTCGTTAACGCCCATAATGATGTTAGATAAGCGTGCTCCCGCGAAGGCAGGAGCCCAGCTCCGCTGTCTGGACTGGGCTTCTGCCGTCGCGGGAGCAGCGGTATTTTAAAGGAAACGGGCCATAATGCTGCCCACTGTTGCCATTGTCGGACGGCCCAATGTGGGCAAGTCCACCCTTTTCAACCGGCTCGTCGGCAAGAAGCTGGCGCTGGTCGATGACCAGCCCGGCGTCACGCGCGACCGGCGCGAGGGGCAGGCGAACCTGCTCGGCGTCGATTTCACGATCATCGACACTGCGGGCTATGAGGATGAGGATCCTCAGACCCTCCCCGGCCGTATGCGCCTTCAGACGCAGGCGGCGGTTGAAAGCGCTGACGTAGCCCTTTTCCTGATGGACGCCCGCGCGGGCGTCACCCCGCTCGACGAGGAGATCGCCCGCTGGCTGCGCGAAGGCGATCTACCGGTGGTGCTGGTCGCCAACAAGGCGGAAGGCAGGCAGGGCAATGATGGCGTCATGGAGGCATTCAGCCTCGGCCTCGGCGAACCTGTTCCCCTTTCGGCGGAACATGGCCAGGGCATGGCCGATCTGTTCCAGGCTCTCCTTCCCTATGTCGATCGCGAGGAAGAGGAAGTAGAGGAAGCGGAGCCGAGCGAGGCCGACCTGGAGGCCGCGCCGCTCAAGCTCGCCATCGTTGGCCGCCCAAACGCGGGCAAATCGACGCTCATCAACCGCCTGCTTGGCGAGAACCGCCTGCTCACCGGCCCCGAAGCCGGGATCACGCGTGACAGCATCGCGGTCGATTGGAAATGGACGAGTCCGGACGGCGAAGAACGGCCGGTCAGGCTGATCGATACGGCCGGCATGCGCAAGCGCGCCAAGGTGCAGGACAAGCTGGAAAAGCTCGCCGTTTCGGACGGTCTGAACGCTGTGAACTTCGCTGAAGTCGTCGTTCTTCTGCTCGACTCCACACGCGGCCTGGAGGCGCAGGACCTGCGCATCGCGGATAAGGTGATCGAGGAAGGGCGCGCACTCGTCGTCGCGCTCAACAAATGGGACACGGTGGAAAACGGATCGGCCCTTTATCAGGGCATCAAGCAGGCGCTCTCGGACGGACTAGCGCAGATACGCGGCGTTCCCATCATGACCGTCTCGGGCGCCACGGGTAAGGGGCTGGACGACCTGATCCGCGTCGCCTTCGAAACCCGCACCTCCTGGTCGCAGCGCGTGTCCACCGGCATCCTCAATCGCTGGTTCGAACGCGCGCTGGAAGCCAATCCACCCCCTGCTCCCGGCGGCAAGCGGATCAAGCTGCGCTACATTACGCAGAACAAGACACGGCCGCCCACCTTCGTGCTGTTTGGCACTCGCCTCGATGAACTGCCGGAAAGCTATCGCCGCTATCTCGTCAACGGCATTCGCAAGGAACTGGGCTTCGGGGCTGTGCCAGTGCGGCTGACCCTGCGCAGCGCGCGCAATCCTTATGCCACCAAGTGAGCCCCTTCATGTCGATGCCAGAGGCATGAAATGTCCCTGGCCCGCCCTGCGCGCCGCCCGCGCAATGCGCGCGGCCGATGCGGTGACGATCGAAGCCGACGATCCCAACGCCGCTTACGAGCTGGAGGCGCTGACCCAGCGACAAGGCTGGAAGTTCCTAGCGATCGCAACACATCGCTTTGAACTGACGCGATAATCTTGAAGCCCGGTCGTTCCTGACCTGGCGGCTTAACCTGCTGTTTACGCTCGGCTTCTATGGTAAGGCCATAACAAGGAGTGTCGCGGCGTGTCATATCAAGAGGCAGAACTGGTCAATCAGGCCGATCTCGCCAAGTCGAGGTCGGAGCTCGGCAGCGCATTTCTGCGAATTCTCGGCTATTTCCGGGAAGATGGCGACAAGGCTATCAGCGCGATCGAAAAGGCGATCCGCGAACGCAGCGCCGTCGCGCTTGTAACGCCTGCTCATACACTGAAGGGTGAATCGGCGCAGTTCGGCGCTCACCGGCTCAGCAGCATGGCCGAACGGATCGAGATGGTCGCGCGGCGCTGCGTGGAAACACGAGAAGGGCCGGATGAACTGATCGAAATCGTCGTCGGCCTGCGCCCCTGCTTTACCGAGACGATGTCCCTGCTTGATCGGGACTCCAATCCGCTGGTCGCGCGCCGCCCTGCCACTTTCGGCCGCCGTGGTGATGCGCCGCAGGGTTTCGGCCGGGCAATCTAACCCTTTCCGATCATCAAGTATTGAAATAAAACGGATCATCGCCCCATATGCAGGCGATGATCCGTTTTTCCGTTCTGGACCTCGTCCCCGTTGTCGAAGGAGGCAGCGTTAGCGACGCACTGGCCAAAGCAGCGAGCTTCGCCGCGCATGCCGAAAGCCTGGGTTTCCATCGCTATTGGGTGGCGGAGCATCACGGCATGCCTGGCATTGCGTCGGCCGCCACGTCTGTCGTGCTGGCGCATATTGGGCACGCGACATCCACCATTCGGATCGGAGCGGGAGGCATCATGCTGCCCAATCACGCGCCGCTGCTGATTGCCGAGCAGTTTGGCACGCTCGCAGCGCTGTTTCCGGGCCGCGTGGACCTGGGGCTGGGACGGGCACCGGGGTCCGACCAGCGTGTGGCTCAGGCGATGCGGCGGACGCTGTCCGGCGCGCCGGACGAGTTTCCGCGCGATGTTATGGAGCTTCAAGCCTATTTCGCCGGTGACCAGCGCCTCGGCTTTCAAGCGACGCCCGGGGCTGGCGAAACGGTGCCGCTTTGGATTCTGGGATCCAGCCTCTACGGCGCGCAACTCGCGGCGGCGCTGGGGCTGCCCTACGCCTTCGCTTCGCATTTCGCGCCCGGCGCCCTCAACGAAGCGATCGCCATCTACCGCCGCGACTTTCGCCCATCGGCGCAGCTTGAGCGCCCCTATGTCATGGCCGGTTTCAATATATTCGCTGCGGATACGATGGACGAAGCTCGGCTTCTGGCCACATCGATGCAGCAGGCATTCGTGCGTCTGCGGACTGGCCAACCGGGCAAGCTGCAACCGCCGGTCCCAGGCTATCTCGAAAGCCTGCCTCCCGGCGCGCAAGCCATGTTGTCCGATGTTCTGAGCGCCACCAGCATCGGCGATCAGGCCAAGGTGGGGCGCGATATAGCCCGCTTCATCGAACACACCGGCGTGGATGAATTGATCATCGGCGGGCAGATATATGATTTTGAAGCCCGCAAACGCAGCCTTGAAATCGCCATGGCCGCAGCCAAAGCGATAGCTGGTTAGACTTCAGGTTCGCTGTAATCGTCCACCGCTCAGCACCTTGGCCATGCCCGGCCATGCGCGGCTCAGCATCGACCCCAGCAGCAGAACCGCAACCAGTACCAGCAGCGGCTGGATCAACAGATAAGCAGGATAAAGCGGCGAACCTAGCTTGCCGAACAACGCCCCAAGCACTGGACCACCCAGCCAGATCAAGATGAGGTGCGAACAGAAGAGCAGAAAGGCGAAGGGCTCGATCCGCAGCAGCATGCCGCGGACAGGACTACCGGCGAGCGCCCATGATAGACGCCAAAAGCAGGCGGCGGCCGCGACTCGAACCGCCAAGTCCAGTACACCGATCTCGATCGCTGCCCCACGGGTTGCCTGCAGCGAGAAGTGCAGTTGTACCGCCATGAGCAGCAGGAATGGCAGCGCCGCAATGGGCAAGCCCAGCGCCGCCACCCGTTCGGCCAGTCCGATGCGCCGCGCCATCATGCCGATCACGAAGAAGAACAGGATCGCAGGCCGCATCAACACCGGCGGCCCCCAACCCATCAACTGCGCCAGCGCCGCAGCGCCCGCAACGCTCACCAGCAGCCAGGCGGGCGAACGGACGAGCAGCGGCGCTGCGCACATGCATAGGAACAGATCGCGCAGGAACGGCATCTGCACGTTGATGTCAGGATTACGGCTGACGATGAACAGTTCCTGGAACAACCAGTCGAACGACACGGGGACCGGAGCGGAAAGGTCGAGCAGCCACGCCGCGCCGGAAACGAGCAGGATCCCCAGCCCATTCCACAGCACCATCGGCAACAGGATCGTCCGCGCCTTGCGCAGGACATGCGCAAACCAGTTCTGCGTCCGCGATGACCCGCCGACCAGCCATCCCGAAATGACGCCGAGCAGCGGTACGGCGCTGCGCCCGAAAATCTCCATCAAAAGCCAGCGCAAATTTTCTTGTGGCGTGCCGCGGGCGACTTCCAAATCATGGCCATTGAGGCCCGTCCACGCATGAACATACACGACGCCCAAAATGCAGATCACGCGGGCGATAGAGATTGCATCCGATCTGCGCGCTGCATTGGCCGTCATGATATGAGACAAGCGAAAATCCTGATGATGCCGCCATCAACGGGCCGATACGGATGGCAAATGATTCGCGCCAGAGCCGGTGCCACTGCGCGCGGCGGATAGTGGCTGCGCCGGGGCAAGCAGGTCAAATTGAAAAGAGACCCGCAGTTGGACGCCCTTCCGATAGCCAATTCTTTACCTCTCACAAGCTAAACCCAGGCGAGGCTCCGGCAATATGTGCCGGCGGCAGGGGATTTAAGAGGGGCGTATGAGCCACATGCCAGGAGCAGCTGAATTCACTCAGGCCCATGCTTATGCGCAGCCCGCTCCAGCGGCCGCCATGGGTGCCGTGTTCCAAATCGCCGGTTCCAGCTCAAAGATACTTATCGACGCCGGCTGCATAGCCGCTCTGGCGCACGAAGCCGATCCGTGCATCGCCATGGCGGGGCAAGTGGGCAGCCAAGTCAAGATGCGCGTCGGCAACAGTTGGCTGATCGCCAGCGTACGGTCCATGGCGCTCGATCGACAGGACAGCGGCATGATCGTCGCCGATGTCGATTTCCTCGGCGAAGGCGATGAGGAAAAGCTCACCGGTCGCATCTATCACTTCCGCCGCGGCGTCACCCGCTATCCGGCGCCTGGCACGGAGATATTCCCCGTCTCCAGCGCCGATATGCAGCAAATCTACGCCGCCGACGACAGACCACACGTGCAGATCGGCACGGTGTACCCCACCGCAGACACGCGCGCAGCGCTTTATGTGGACTCCATGTTGGGCAAGCATTTCGCCCTGCTGGGTTCGACGGGTACTGGTAAATCGACCAGCGCCGCACTCATCCTTCACCGCATCTGCGACCTGTCGCCCGAAGGTCACATCGTGATGATCGACCCCCACGGCGAATATGGCGCAGCTTTCGCCCAAAATGGCGCGGTGTTCGACGTCGGCAATCTCGCCCTGCCCTATTGGCTGATGAATTTCGAAGAGCATTGCGAGGTGTTCGTCACCTCCGAAGGGTCCGACCGGACGGTGGATTGCGACATCCTCGCCAAGTGCCTGCTGGCCGCCCGGCAGAAGAATCGGCTGGCGGAGAGCATCGGTCGCCTGACGGTCGATTCGCCTGTCCCCTATCTTCTGTCGGACCTGACCAACATCCTGCAGAATGAGATGGGCAAGCTCGACAAGGGCACCGGCGCACTCCCCTATATGCGGCTCAAGACCAAGATCGACGAGATCAAGACTGACCCGCGCTACAGCTTCATGTTCTCTGGCATGCTCGTCGCGGACACGATGCAGGAGTTTCTGGCGAAGATCTTTCGCCTGCCCTCCGGTGGGAAGCCGATCTCCATTATCGATGTGTCCGCCATGCCCTCGGACATCACTTCAGTCGTGGTATCGGTGCTGTCGCGGCTGGTGTTCGACTATGCCATCTGGGCTCGCGACGAGGCACAACGGCCCATCCTGCTCGTCTGCGAGGAAGCGCATCGCTACATTCCCAGCACCACCACAGGCGGCGGCCAGGCCGTGCGCCGCATCCTGGAGCGGATCGCCAAGGAAGGCCGTAAATATGGCGTGTCGCTTGGCCTCATCACCCAGCGCCCGTCCGACCTTGCCGAAGGCGTGCTGTCGCAGTGCGGCACGATCATCTCGATGCGCCTCAACAATGATCGCGACCAAGCCTTCGTAAAGGCGGCAATGCCCGAAGGCGCGCGTGGTTTCCTTGATTCCATCCCTGCGCTGCGAAACCGAGAGGCGATCATCTGCGGCGAAGG
Source organism: Sphingobium tyrosinilyticum (assembly GCF_042654265.1). Lineage (NCBI taxonomy): Bacteria > Pseudomonadati > Pseudomonadota > Alphaproteobacteria > Sphingomonadales > Sphingobiaceae > Sphingobium > Sphingobium tyrosinilyticum. The sequence continues at coordinate 70,162 of NZ_JBHSFZ010000005.1, forward strand.
TGTCGCGGTGCCGATCCGTGTTGCCCTCGACAATCTCGAAGAAGAACGGCGTCCCGCATCGAGCGACCCCAGCTTCACAGAATTATGGCGTCAATCCGGCGGCGAAGCCGACATTCTCGATCGCACCATCACGCGCTGGCGCAGCCAGGGCCGTTAAGGAGTCATCCCGTGGGCGCCAAACGTCCCGCGGGCTCGCTTTCCGCATTGATGCTTTCGCGACACTCTTCCTCATGGACGGGCACCAGCAGCTTCGCTTTGCGCCAGCCACCCTGCCGATAGACCAGCGCAGCGAGCAGCAAAGATGAGCCGGAGCTGATTGGGAAGCTCAGCCATAGCGCGTCCGCACCAAGATGCGGGTAGGCCCAATGGTAGAAGGCGAGCCGAACGCCAAAAAGCGTCGTTATCAAGATCAAAAGCGGCTTAACGACCACGCCGTTCGCGCGCATCACGCCGAACAGAATCATAGTGCAGCCAAACAGCATGAAACTCCAGCTAGCCAGCAGTTGCATATGCCAGGCGGCCTGTATCGCCATTTCATTATCGCCGAGAAAAAGCGATAAAATCGGCGCGTGAAACAACAGGATAACGCCGACCATGGTGCCGGTAATCAGCAACAGGTAACCCATGCCGAAGCCGGTGATCCGCCCGATCCGGTCCCAGCGTTCCGCCCCGACATTCTGTGCGACCATGGCGCTTACCGCGCCGCCCATGGCCATCGAAGGCATTTGCAAATAAGTCCAGATCTGTTGCGCCGCGCCATATGCGGCAGTGACTAAGAAGCCTTCCCGGTTGACCAGCCCAATCATCACCAATCCGGTGGCAGACATGACGATCATCTGCAGGCCCATGGGCAACCCCTTTCCCAATAAGAGACGGATCTGGGTGGGATCTGGCCACAAATAGGCCAACTCCGGCCCGCGCAGGCGCAGAGGCAGGTCCTTGGCGTAGATGTAGAGAATGACTCCGATCATGCTGATGAAGCCTGCCGCCGCCGTGGCCGCCGCGGATCCGCCGATGCCCATTGCCGGTATGGGTCCAAGGCCGAGGATCAGCACTGGATTGAGGACAAGATCAACGCCGACGCTTACGAACATGAAGATCAGGGGCGTGCGCGCATCACCAGTGCCCCGCAGGCCCATCATGATCATGACGCCGATCAGCGTGGCCGGCATCGCGATGAAGATCACGCGCAAATAGGTGAGCGCCAGCCCGAATGCCTCGGGCGGGGTCGCCAACATGCGCAGCATAGCAGGCGCACCGATCCAGCCTCCCCCCGCCACCACTAGGCCCAGCAGCGTACAAAACCCGACAGCCGAACCAAAAGCTCGCCGCGCCGCGTCCATGTCGCCTCGCCCCGCCGCCTGCGCGATCATGACTGTCGATGCCATGCCGAAGCCGAAGACGATGGAGAACATCAGGAACATGGTGATGTTCGCGTTGGCGGTGGCGGCAAGCGCCTGCGCGCCCAGAAAACGGCCGATCCAAATCGCGTTGATCGATCCGTTTAGCGATTGAAGGATGTTGGACGCCAAAGTCGGGATAGCAAAGAGCAGCAGTGTCGATGCGATAGGCCCCTGCGTAAGATCCTTAGCACCGCGCTTTTCAGCCGCCATCATTTCACCCTCCCCTTACGGGGTCACAGTAGCCGATCAGGCGAGCCGGTCCAGCGCCGCCCTCAGCCTTTCCGCCTCAGCGGCTTTTTCCGCATGATCCTCACGCGCCTTCGCCACCGCCTCGGGTTTCGCCCTTTCAACGAAACTCGGATTGGACAGCCGGCCGGACAAGGAGTCGCGCTCCTTCTCCGCACTGGCGAGCGCCTTGGCGAGACGAGCTTGCTCCGCACCGATGTCGATGACGCCCTCCAGCGGCAGGATGAACGTCGCCTCATCGACAACGACCTGCGCCGCTCCACCCTCGACGGCGGCGCCAAAGGACAGGCTTTCAACCCGGCCAAGGCGGGCTAGCGCCGCGCCCTGTCGGTCGATACGGCGGCGGGTCTCCTCCGAAGCATCACGCGCAATGACGCGCAGCTTGGCCCCCGGTGGCACGTTCAGCTCGGTGCGCGCAGTGCGCATCGCGCTGATCAGACGGATGAGCCAATCGATCTCCGCCTGCGCTTGCGCATCGACGGCGTAGAGCGCCTGGGGCCAGCGCGCGACAATCAGCGCGCTCTCCCGCTCGCCGGTGAGATTCCATAACTCCTCGGTAATGAAGGGCATGAAGGGATGCAGCATGACCAATATCTGGTCGAACGCCCAACCCGCGGCAGCACGGGTTTCTTCGTCCATCGAGCCCTTGGTCAACTCGATATACCAGTCGCAGAATTGGTCCCAGACGAAGTGGTAGATGGCGTTGGCCGCCGCGTCGAAGCGCAGTTCGGCCATGGCGGTGTCTATCGCCTGCACGGTCGCAACCGTCTCGGCAATGATCCAGCGATTGACCGGCGCTTCGGCATGAGGCGCTTCGTGCGTTGTCGAAGCCGTGACGCCGTTGGATTGCAGGAAGCGCGCCGCGTTCCACAGCTTGGTCGCGAAGTTGCGATAGCCCTCGACCCGCTTCTCATCCATCTTAACGTCGCGGCCCTGGCTTTCCATGGCGCTCATGAAGAACCGCAGCGCGTCGGCGCCGAACTTGTCGATCAGGCCGAGCGGATCGACGACATTGCCCTTGGACTTGGACATTTTCTGCCCGTCCGCCGCGCGTACCAGCCCATGCAGGTAAAGCTTGCGCCACGGCACATCGCCCATGAACTCCAGCCCCTGCATCGCCATGCGCGCGTCCCAGAAGAACAGGATGTCAAAGCCGGAGATCAGCAGATCGTTTGGATAATGACGCTTGAGCGTTTCGGTCTGCTCAGGCCAGCCAAGCGTACCGAAGGGCCAGAGCGCCGAGGAGAACCAAGTGTCGAGCACATCCGGGTCGCGGGTCAGCTTCTTGTTACCGGCGAGGGCTTGCGCCTCCTCCTCGCTTTCAGCGACGTAGGGATTGCCGTCTTCGTCATACCAAGCGGGAATCTGATGCCCCCACCACAGTTGGCGCGACACGCACCAGGGTTGGATATTCTCCATCCAGTTGAAGAAGGTCTTTTCCCACGTCTTGGGCACGATCTCGATCCGCCCGTCGCGCACGGCCTGCATCGGCGCGATGCTCAGCTTTTCGGCATCGACATACCATTGATCGGTCAGCCATGGTTCAATCACCACCCCCGAACGGTCGCCAAAGGGCGTCTGGATGGTCCGCGGCTCGGCATCGGCCTCGATTTCCTCACCTTCCTTGTTCTTCGTGACATATGGAACAAGCAGGCCCAGCGCCTTCATCTCAGCGACGACCAACTCACGCGCGCCATCGACGCCATCGCGGCGGAAGCGGTGCAGACCCAGGAAACGGTCGGGGATAAGTCCGTCAGCGCTCTGGATAACATTGGCGTCGGCATCGAACATGTTGAGCATGTCGGCCGCCTTGAAGCCCGCCCGTTTGCCCACTTCAAAGTCGTTGAAGTCGTGCCCCGGCGTAATCTTGACCGCGCCCGATCCGAGTTCAGGATCAGCATAATCATCCGCGACCACCTTGAACCGGCGGCCAGTAATCGGCTGAAGGATATCCTTGCCGATGACATCCTTGTAGCGAGGATCTTCGGGATGCACGGCGACCGCCATGTCCGCCAGCATCGTCTCCGGCCGAGTGGTCGCAACGACGATATGATCTGCTCCGTTCGCCAGCTTGACGCCATCGGCCAGCGGATAACGGAAATGCCAGAAGCCGCCTTTTACTTCCTTTGTCTCCACCTCCAGATCCGAGATGGCAGACCGGAAATGCGGGTCCCAATTCACCAAGCGCTTGTCGCGATAGAGCAGCCCCCGTTTGTGCAACTCTACGAAGACCTTCAACACAGCCTTCGAAAAGCCCTCATCCATGGTGAAGCGCTCATTGGCCCAATCCATCGAACAGCCAAGACGCCGCAGCTGGCGTGTGATCGCGCCGCCGCTTTCCGCCTTCCATTTCCAGACCTTGGCGACGAAGTCATCGCGCGAGAAATCGGTGCGCTTCTGTCCGACAGCGTTCAACTGCCGCTCCACCACCATCTGGGTCGCGATGCCCGCATGGTCGGTGCCAACCACCCACAGCGCATCCTTGCCGCGCAACCGCTCGTAACGGATCACGATGTCCTGCAGCGTATTGTCGAGGGCATGCCCAATATGCAGGCTGCCCGTCACGTTCGGCGGCGGGTTGACGATCGTGAAGGGCTCAGCGCCGGGCCGCTCCGGCCGGAACAGGCCCTTGCTTTCCCAATGGGCGTACCAGCGGGATTCGATTTCGGCGGGGTCGAAGGTTTTAGGCAATTCGGTCATGGAAAGGCGCCTTAATGCCCCTTCCCTGACCATTCCAGCGCTTTTACCGCTTCATCCAGCGGTCGAACCAAGCGTCAAAGCAAGTCATGACGATCGGTTTCGGCCCGCGCCCGATCAGCGGGCAGTGATCCGGGCGATTTCCTTGGCGACCATATCTTCGACCAGCGCGGGCAGGCGCGCGTCGAGCCACTCCTTGAGCATCGGCTTCAACATCGCGCGGACTAGCCCGTCCAATGTGTTATCCTCGCCATCTTTGGGTGTCACCAGCATGGAAGACAAGGTGGACAGGGAATGACGCGCCGCGACCTCGCTTTCGACCGAAAGAATGGAGTTATCCTCCACCGCCGCTTCGATCCGGGGTGCACGAGACGTCTTATGGGCAGGCATCGGCTCCTCCGCTCCAACCTCGTCAGTCAGTTCCAGCACTTCTTCCACCGCCGGATCGGTGGTTTCTGCTGCCTGCTTGGGCGCAGCGTCGGACTTGCCGCGGCGCGACACAGGCTGCACGGCCTCCTCGCCTTCCTCCGCAATGATGCGCTTGATGGACGAGAGAATGTCCTCCATCGAGGGTTCCTTGCTCATGTCGCCCATGAATGTCCCTGTTAACCTAAGGTTGTTGCCCCAACCCAGCAGGCACATTGGCATTTTGTACAGGCGTGTCAACGGTTCGCGTTGCTTGGGGCTTGGGCGCGGGGTCGAAATCCCAATCGAACCACTTGCCTTTGACCCGGTCGTAATTAACCATGGGGTTATAAAGCGCGCCCGTTTCCAGGCTTAGGTCGTCCGCTTCCGCGTGCCCCATGGCGGCGAGCAGGCTGAAGCCCGCGACATAGGCATTGCGGCGCGCCGAAACCAACTGAACCTTGGCGTTCAGCGCTTCCTGCTCGGCATTCAATATGTCGATGATGGTGCGGCTGCCGACCGAATTTTCGGCGCGCACGCCTTCCAACGATAAATTGGCGGCTTCCACCGCTTTCTGGTTGGATTCGATGCTTTGCAGAGATGCCTGCCAGCTTGCATAGGCGGAGCGGGTCTGAGCGATGATGCCGCGTTCGACCTCGATTTCCTGTTCGATCGCTTGCGATTCCAGCGCCTGGTTCTGGCGCACCTGCGCGCCGGGACGGCCACCCTGATAGAGCGGCAGACGCAGCGTTGCGCCCGCTACCACCTGCTTGTTGGTCTGCGACGGATCGGGATTGCCCGCCTCATGCAGCGATCCCAGATAATGGGTATAGCTGCCCTGCGCGAAACCGGACAGCGTCGGCAGGACGCCTGCCTTCGCGACCCTCACGTCATACCGCGCCGCCTCCCGCAGCTTGCGCGCGGCGATAATGTCGGGATTGTCGGCAAGCGCCACCTGCACAGCCGTTTCTGGGGACGCAGGCAGGCCGGGCAATGGCGGGGGCGGCTGCAGGTCATCGGGCGCAGCGCCAACCAGAGCGATGTAATTTTCCCGGCTGGTGATGAGGTTGGCCCGGGCCGTCTGCAGGTCCGATCGGGCAAGCGCCAGCCGCGACTCGGACTGGGCAACGTCAGTGCGGGTCAGATCGCCCACCTCGAACCGGTCGCTGGACGCCTGAAGGTTGACCTCCAGCGCATTCACATTGCCCATATTGAAGGAGACGATGGCGCTGTCCCGGATAACGTCCATATAGGCCGCGACGATCTGGGAGAAGATCGACGCTTCTGTCCCGCGCAGATTGGCCTGCCCCGCTTCGACGCGGACCTTTGCCGCCTTGACCCCGTTGCGCACCGCGCCGCCCTGATAGATGGGCACGCTGACGTTGGCGGTCCCCGCCAGCGACCGGTCGGGCGCCAGGAAGGAGCGTGCCGGTTTGACGATCAGTTCCTGAAACTCTGCGGTAGTGCCTACGGCGGGACGGCCATCGGCCTTGCGAAGCGGCACATTTTCATCCGTTGCGCGCTGCTGCGCACGCGTACCGGTGAGGGTGGGATTGGATCGATAGGCTTTGGCGAGCGCACCCTGGAGGGTCTCCGCGCTTGCCATGCCAGCGTTAAGGAGCAGCAAAACCGTGGCGGCGGAGTACCGAAGAAACACCTGCTTCGCTGTCATGACCCCCCCGGCCTGTTAAAAAACAAAACGCTCCGGCGCAGAAAAACCGGGCAGCACCACCATCTCCAGATCGGCAAGGCTTGCAAGGCCCAGCACTCCCGAAATTACGCGCCCGCTGCACAGGCGTGTGACGCCGCGCTCCACCAGACCCGTCACGACCCGCGCGCCATCGGCAAGTTGCTGAACGAGCGCGGCGGGCACTTCCTCCACGGCCCCGTCGATGAACAGCAGGTCATATGGCGCGCCTTCAGGAGCGCCCGCGGCGAGCGCACCGCGCACGACTTCGGCAGCGCCGTCCAGAAGCTGCGGCCCGTCTTCGGCCTCCACCGCCGTCACCTTCGCGCCCAGCGCTGTCAGGAGCGCCGCGCTATATCCTGTCGCAGCCCCGATGAGCAGGACGCGATCGCCCTCCTCAACCCGGCCTTCCTTGAGCAAGCGCCCAGTCGCCAAGGGAGGATTAAGCGCGCGGCCGTTCGAAAGCGGAACCGCGCGGTCGATATAGGCCATCGCCCGGCGCTCGGCGGGTACAAAATCTTCCCGCGGCACCTTTGCCATCGCCGCGATTACGCGCTGGTCATCGACATCGCTGGTACGAAGCTGGCTTTCGACCATGGCGGCCCGCATCGATGAAAAATTCTGCTCGGTCACGACACTTCCTCGATTGGCACAACTGTATTGGGAAGGCAACACAGTGCTGACGTTAACGGACCTCTAAATCACGGGGCTTGCAACGCCAAGCGGCTTTCCGCGCCCATGAGCGAGAATCTTGAAGGGGAGCGCCACCCGCGTGCTTGACTTTGAAACAAAAGCCTCACATTTGCGGCGTCCCACATGCGCAAGGCCCGATGGCGGAGTGGTGACGCAGCGGACTGCAAATCCGTATACGCCGGTTCGATTCCGGCTCGGGCCTCCAAGCGCGCCTTTGATCAGCATTCATGCGATCAGGCGCCAGCCGACCACCGCCAGAATAACCGCCAGCAGCGGCTGAAGCACGCGGTCCGATGCGCGCGTCGCAAGCAGTGAGCCGATGATGATGCCCGGAATTGACCCGAGCAGCAGGTTGAGTAGCAGTCCGGAATTGACGTTCCCGATCCACAAATGCCCCAATCCCGCCACCAGAGTTAGCGGGACGGCATGAACGATATCCGTCGCTACCAGCCTCTGCATGCGCATGCGTATGGGATAGAGCGCCAACAGCAATGTCGCGCCGATCGCCCCAGCACCAACGGAAGTCAGCGTCACCATGCCCCCCAGCAGCGCCCCTGCCGCCACCGTCAGCGCAGGCTGCCAGCGCGTGAAGCTGTCGGCTGTCCCTACGCGCCGCGCCAGCGCCCAGCGGTGGAAACGACCACGGAGCAGCATCGCAACCGCCGTGGCGATCAACACGAACCCAAGGCCCATGGTCACGATGCCGCCCTTGATCTGCTCAACATGCGTCTGCGAAAGAATCAGCAGCATGATCAGGGCGGCAGGCAGGCTACCAAGGCAAAGCCGCTTCACCACCTCATAGTCAGGCCCGCCGTCCGGGCCGCCATGGCGATGATGGATCGTGCCACCCACGGACTTGGTGATGGCCGCAAACCACAAGTCGGTGCCAACCGCCGTCGCGGGCGCGACGCCGAACAACAGGATGAGGATAGGCGCCATCAGTGACCCGCCGCCTACGCCCGTCAGGCCGACCATCAACCCGACGAACAGGCCCGCGATCCCATGCAGCCAATCCATATCATGCCCCCGGCTTCTCGATGCAGGCGACGGCTTACGACCCTGCGCACGGTGCATCCAGCCCTGCCGGAGAGAAATTTTCACCTGCAAAAGAGGCGTATGACCAGATTCGCCGCGCGCGCCGGTCTCGACTTCCCTTCCCGCCCCCGTCTAAAGAGGAGCGATGATGAAGCTGTTCATAGGCAATAAGGCTTATTCGAGTTGGTCGCTGCGCGGTTGGCTCGCTTGCAAGCTGAGCGGTTTGCCGTTCGAGGAAGTCGTGGTTCCGCTCTATGATGAGGTTTGGGAGAAGCGGCGCGAAGGCGATGAGTTCGCGCCGTCCTCGGGTAAGGTGCCGATCCTGTGGGACGGGGACGACACGGTGGTCTGGGACAGCCTGGCGATCATCGAATATCTCAATGAAAAAACGGGTGGCGACAAATTCTGGCCCGCCGACACTGCCGCCCGCGCGATGGCGCGTTCAATGGCGGCGGAAATGCATTCAAGCTTCGCCGCGCTGCGCCGAGAGCACAGCATGAACATCCGTCAGATCTACGCTGCCGTGCCACCCTCCGAAGCGGTTGCCCAGGATATTGCGCGGATTATGCAGCTCTGGGCGCAGGCGCGCGCCCGTTATGGCGGAATCGGCGACTTTCTGTTCGGCGAGTTCAGCGCAGCCGACGTCATGTTCGCGCCGGTCGTGACGCGCTTCATTACCTACCAACTCCCCGTCGCCCGCTTTGCTGACGCCTATATGCAGGCGATCATCGCCCACCCGTGGATGCAGGAATGGATCGGCGGGGCTCAGGCCGAGGAATGGGTCATCGACCGCTTCGAGGCTCCACCGCAAGCGGGGTGAGTTGCTTTACCTCACTCCCCGTCATTCCAGCGAAAGCTGGAATCTGAGAAGACGCCCGACACAGCCTGAGACCTCAGCTTCCGCTGGAGTGATGAATTGTTGGGAGCGGCGTCTTCTCACCTACAACCGACACAAAAATGGGCCGGAGGGACAATGTCCCGCCGGCCCATTTTATTTTTCTGTCGTTCGATCAGCCGACGATTTCGTCCGACTTGAAGAAATAAGCGATTTCGATCGCCGCATTTTCCTCGCTGTCCGAACCATGGACCGAATTGGCTTCGATCGACTCGGCATATTCCTTGCGGATCGTGCCTTCGTCGGCATTGGCGGGGTTGGTAGCGCCCATGATGTCGCGGTTGCGCTTCACGGCGTCTTCGCCTTCCAGAACCTGGACGACGACAGGGCCCGAAATCATGAAGGCGACCAGGTCAGCGAAGAACGGGCGTTCCTTGTGAACGGCGTAGAAGCCTTCGGCCTGCTCGCGGCTCATGCGGATGCGCTTGGATGCGACGACGCGCAGGCCCGCTTCTTCCAGCTTCTTGGTCACGGCGCCGGTCAGATTGCGGCGCGTGGCGTCGGGCTTGATGATCGAAAAGGTGCGGGTCACAGCCATGAGGCTCAAAAGCTCCGGATTGTTGGAATTGGCGCGCCCTTTAGACCGCGCTGTCCCGCACTGCAAGGGGGGGGCGGACAGGTGGAGGCACTTACGGCCCCTGCACCCATTTGCCCTGCTCTTGCCGCCAGAAGCGGGAAGTGACGCCGTCGCGCTTCGAAAGTGAGCGCCAGCTTTCGCGCGCGCCGTCAATGGTGACCGCGTCGAAGAAATAGAAGGCTCGGTCGAAATCCAGCGCTTCCTCACGCCAGAGGCCATCGGCCAGCGCTATATGTCGGGCGCCATTTGCAGGCACGCAATCCTGCGCCAGCAGCACGGGTTGGAGGGATTCCTTCCCCTCCCCCGCACGACCATGGGCGATGAAACTCTCCGGCGGCCCGGCCCATAGTCCCGTGGAAATACGCCCCAGCTGCGCCTCATCCTGCGCCACCACCAATAGCCGCTCCCCTAGCCCCAGGATGCGCGCGGCAATGGCGGGCAGCACCTGATCGACGGAATCGCGGCTCAGCTGGTAGAAATCGACTTGCATCAGCGCTCGAACTTGTCGCTCACGAGCCGGTCGATGAGGCGGACGCCATAGCCGGTCGCGCCCTTGTCCCAGGTCGCGCCGGGCTTGTCGGCCCAGACCATTCCGGCAATGTCGAGATGCGCCCATTTGACGCCTTCATCGACGAAGCGCTTGATGAACTGCGCCGCGGTGATCGATCCGGCGTAGCGCGCGCCCATATTCTTCATGTCGGCGATCGGGCTGTCGATCAGCTTGTTATAGGCGTCGGACAGCGGGAAGCGCCACAATTGGTCCCCGCTCGCCTTGCCTGCGGCGATCAGATCCTCGGCCAGCCCATCGTCATTGGCGAAGATGCCCGCATATTGATCGCCCAACGCGACAATCATAGCGCCGGTCAGCGTTGCAAGATCAATGATAACCTCCGGCGCATAGGTCTTCTGCGCCCAGGTGATGACATCGCACAGCACCAGGCGGCCTTCGGCATCAGTATTGATGACCTCGATCGTCTGACCCGACATGGATGTGACGATGTCGCCCGGCCGCTGCGCGTTGCCGTCGGGCATATTTTCCACCAAGCCGCAGATGCCCACGACGCGCGCCTTCGCCTTGCGGCCCGCAAACGCCTTCACTGCGCCCGCGACCGCACCCGCGCCGCCCATGTCCCACTTCATGTCTTCCATGCCCGCGCCAGGCTTCAGGGAAATGCCGCCCGTATCGAAGGTCACACCCTTCCCGACGAAGACGATGGGCTTGCTTTCCGCTCCGCCGGTGCCGTCCCATTCCATCGCCAGCAGGCGCGGCTCGCGCACCGATCCCTGCGCCACGCCGAGCAGCGCGCCCATACCGAGTTCGGCCATCGCCGCCTTGTCGAGAACGGTGATCTTGACGCCCATCTGTTCAAGATGGCGGCAGCGTTCGACGAAGCTCTCCGGATACAAGATGTTCGCGGGCTCTGACACCAGCTCGCGCGTAAAGGCGACGCCTTCGGCCACGGCGGCCAGCCGCTGCCATTCCGCTTCTGCGCCGTTGGCGACCAGGCTGATCTTGGTGAGCGTCGGCTTCGCCTTTTCCGGCTGCCGGGTACGGTAGGTATCGATCCGCCAAGCGCGCAGCAGAGCACCGAAAGCGAAATGCGCCGCCTTCTCGCCGCTTGCCCCGCCAAAAAATTCTACTGCCGCATGGGTAGCGCCGCTCGTCAGCAGGCGGGCCGTCAGCGCAGCGCCCGCGCGCTCCATATCCGTGTCGGCGCCTGCGCCCGTGCCGACCAGCACCACGCGCAGCACCTTGCCGCCCTCCTCCGCGAAGCTCTCGAAGCTCGCCCCTGCCTCGCCCGTGAATCGCGCCGCCACCGCGCCCGCCGCCAAAGTCGCCGCCGCCGCGACCGGCAGGGCGTCGAAACCGCCCTTGGGCACGGCAAAGACCAGGGTGTCGGCGTCTGGACGCACCGGGCTGAACGCGATTTCCATCGAGGGTCCTTCTTCTTTTCTGATCGTCGAGCGCAAGGAACGCGCCAAGTCAGATAATGTCGCTTGCTCCATCTGGCAAAGCCGTTCGACCGATTTCCGGCAAAAGAAGCGTGACGAAAGATTGCGGCGCAGGCAAAGCAATGCGATAGGCGGGCAACGAAGCGCCCCCGAAGAGGCACGATCCCCTTGCAGATTTTCACCCGTTCCGCGCATCTGAAACATATGCTTGCCGCTGGCGTGGCGCTCGTCTGTATGGGCGCAATGCCCTATGCGGCGGCGCAGGATCTGCAGCAGCCACCGGCCCCTGTCAGCACGCCCGACGCCCCCGTTCCCGCCAGCGACGAGCAGATCGGCTTTGCCGCCGACAGCTTGGAATATGACAGCAACACGGAAATCGTAACGGCCAGCGGCAACGTCCAGTTGCTGCGGCAGGGCAACCGCCTGCGCGCGGACAAGGTGGTCTGGAACCGCACGACCGGACAGGTCGAAGCGCGCGGCAATGTCTCTGCGACCGATCCCGAAGGCAATATCGCCTATGGCGACCGTTTCCAGGTTACCGACACGCTGAAGGACGGCACTGTCGAGAATATGCTGCTGGTGCTGCAGTCCGGCGGTCGGCTGGCGGCGGCCCAGGGCGTGCGCGTGAACGGCGTGTATACGCTCCACAAGGCGGCCTATACCGGCTGCAAGGTGGAGGACAGCCACGGCTGTCCCAAGGAGCCGACCTGGCAGATCAAAGCGGTGAAGGTCGTCTATGATCCGGTCGCCGCTCGGGTCAAATATCGCAACGCCAATATCGAACTGTTCGGCCTGCCGCTGATCCCGCTGCCGGGCTTTTCCCATCCGGTGGGCGATACCGGGGGCTCCGGTTTGCTGGTACCCAATCTCCGGTACGACCGCACCAACGGGCTGGAAGTAGCGCTTCCCTATTATCTGAAGCTCGCCCCCAACCGCGATCTGACGATTACCCCGCACATCTATTCCGAAACGCTGCCGATGCTGGAGGCGAACTTCCGCCATCGTTGGGATCGCGGCGCCTACCAGATCACCGGCTACGCAACCCATGCCAGCCGGTCGGCGGCCAGCAGCACCTTGCCCGGATCGACCACGCCTGCGGGAACGGAAAAAGACTTTCGCGGCTATATCGACGCCAGCGGCGGCATGCAGCTGACGCCGGAATGGAGCATCAACGGATCGATCCGCGTCGCCAGCGACCGCACCTTCCTGCGCCGCTACGACATTAGCCGCGATGACCGGCTGCGGTCGACCCTGGGGGCGCAGCGGATCGGCGAGAACAGCTACTTCTCCATCGCCGGCTGGGCGGTGCAGACGTTGCGCAGCGGCGACCCGCAAGGCCAGACCCCGATCGCCCTTCCCGTCATCGATTATCGTCTCCGTCTGCTCGACCCTTTGCTGGGCGGCCGTATCCAACTGCAAGCCAATAGCCTAGCCATCACCCGCACCGATGGGCAGGATACGCAGCGCGCCTTTGCCGCGTTCGAATGGAACCTGCGCAAGCTGACAGGCATGGGCCAGGAGGTGAACTTCACCACTTATCTGCGCGGCGACGTTTATCACAGCAGCGACAATCTGCTGAACAACATCCCCCGCTATGCTGGTGATCCGGGCTGGAAGGCGCGCGGCATCGCGGCGGCGGCGATGGATGTCCGCTGGCCCTTCATCGGCGAGGCGTTCGGTGGCGTGCAGCGTATCGCCCCGCGCGTTCAGATCGTCGCAGCGCCTCGGCTCGCCAACCTGTCCGTCCCCAATGAGGACGCCCGCGCGATCGATCTGGAGGACAGCAACCTCTTCGCACTCAATCGTTTCGCGGGCTATGACCGGTTCGAGGATTCAAGTCGCATCACCTACGGCCTGGAATATAACCTCTCACTGCCCGGCTTCTCGCTCGACACGGTGGTGGGGCAAAGCTATCGGCTCGACAATCGCGAAAGCATCCTGCCCGACGGCACCGGATTGTCGGACCGCATGTCCGATATCGTCGGCCGTACAACCGTGCGCTACAAGGATTTCGTCAGCCTCATTCACCGCTTCCGTCTCGACAAGGATGGCCTGTCCGTGCGGCGCAATGAGGTTGATGCCACCATCGGCAGTCGCAAAACCTATGCAATGGTGGGCTATCTGCGTCTGAACCGCAACGCCGCGACCGGCTTGGAGGATCTTCAGGACCGCGAGGAACTGCGGCTGGGCGGCCGCGTCCAGTTTGCCCGCTTCTGGTCCGTCTTCGGCTCGACTGTTGTCGATTTGACCGATGGGAAGGAAGATCCGCTGAGCGTTGCCGACGGCTATGAACCCGTCCGTCACCGGCTTGGCGTCGCCTATGAGGATGACTGCCTGACGCTGGGCCTCACCTGGCGGCGCGACTATCTGGCGGCCGGCGACGCGCGAAAGGGCAACAGCTTCCAACTACGGCTGGCTTTTCGGAATATCGGCATATAAGGATCAGCCTTCCCGCCCTTCCGCTCAGGACCGGTTAAGGCGGATCGGCGCATCAGCGCCGGACCGTATTGGAGAGTTTTGCCGACGATGCAGCCTGTCGTTTCCCCGTCTTACCGCCTTGGCCAGTCCTTCCGGACCAGCGTGCGCGCCCTGCTTCTGTCCTCGATCCTGCTCGGGTCCAGCGTCAATCATGTCGCGGCCCAGACCGTCGGCGATGATGACAAGGTCGCGACGCAGCAGCTCAATCTGCCCAAGGACGTGACCATCTTTGGCAAGAGTGATCCTAATGTTCGCAAGGCGACAGCGATCGTCAACGGCCGCATCATCACCGGCACCGATGTCGATCAGCGCCTCGCGCTTATCATCACCGCCAATGGCGGCAAGGTGTCGGCGGAGGAAAAGGAGCGGCTACGCGTCCAGGTGCTGCGCAACCTAATCGACGAAACGCTGCAGATTCAGGAGGCCGCCGCCCACGACATCAAAGTCGACAAGGCGGAGATCGACCAGAGCTATGAGCGCGTCGCGGCGAATTTCCGCCAATCCCCCGCGCAATTCGACCAATATCTGCGTACGCAGGGCAGCGCGCCCGCCAGCATCCGGCGGCAGATCGAAGGCGAACTGGCCTGGAGCCGCCTGCTCCGCCGCAACATCCAACCCTTCGTCAATGTGTCCGCCGACGAAGTGAAGTCGGTCGTCGATCGCATGAACGCTGCCAAGGGTAGCGACGAATATCGCATCGGCGAAATCTACCTGTCGGCCACCCCTGAAAATCAGGCGCAGATTGTCGCCAACGCCCGCAATATCATCGAGCAGATCAAGCAGGGCGGCAGCTTCGCGGCCTACGCACGGCAATTCTCCGAAGCATCGACCGCAGCGGTGGGCGGTGACCTTGGCTGGGTTCGCCCAGGCCAGTTGCCCGATGAGCTGGCCAAGGCGGCGACCGAGATGCAGGTCGGCCAGATTGCTGGCCCCATACCGGTTCCGGGCGGCGTCTCGCTCATCTATGTCATGGACAAGCGCAAAGTGCTGACGGCCGATCCGCGTGACGCGCTGCTCAGCCTCAAGCAGCTGTCGATCAGCTTCCCTGCCGGCACTACGAAGGAACAGGCAAGCAGCCGGGCGGCGGCCTTCGCTGCGCAGACCAAGTCGATTAAGGGATGCGGCCAGGCCAATGAACTGGGCGGCAAGGTCGGCGCTGATGTAGTCGATAATGACAATGTGAAGGTGCGCGACCTTCCCCCTCAGTTGCAGGACATCCTGTTGGGCCTGCAGGTCGGGCAGGCCACGCCGCCATTCGGGTCGATCAATGATGGCGTGCGCGTACTGGTCGTTTGCGGCCGTGACGAGGCGAGCGGAGCAGCCGCGCCCAATGCCGAGCAGATCATGGCGCAGTTGGAGGAAGAGCGGGTCAACAAACGTGCGCGCATCTACCTGCGCGATCTTCGTCGCGATGCCGTCATCGACTATAACTGATCCCGCCTCGGCTCGTCCGGAGCTGGCACCTTTCGCGGTGCCGCTCGGCGACCCGGCGGGAATCGGACCTGAAATCGTCGCGAAAAGTTGGGTTATGCGCGAAGCGCGCGGACTGCCCGTTTTCTTCGCCGTTGGGGATGCGGCATCGCTGCGCCGCGTCTGGCAAGGGCCCGTCGCGCCCATCGCTACGCCTGAAGAAGCGGCAGAGCTTTTCGACACCGCCCTGCCCTGCCTTCAAGTCGCCGATGCTGGCGAGATCGTGCCGGGAACGCCAAGCATCGATGGCGCGCGCACCGCCTTCCAGGCACTGGAAGCTGCCGTGGGCCTGGCGCGGACAGGATCGGCGGCAGGGATCGTGACAGCCCCTGTCGGCAAGGAACAGCTATATGGCGTCGGCTTCACCCACCCCGGCCAGACGGAGTTCGTGGCGGAACGCTGCGGCGTAGCGCCGCATAATGCCGTGATGATGCTCGCCGGCCCGACACTGAAAGTCGTGCCGGTCACCATTCACATTCCGCTTGCCGAGGTGCCGTCCGTTTTGACGATCGACCTCATCCGGGCGCGAGCAATCACCACGGTGAAGGGGCTGCAACGCAATTTCGGCCTGCCCCGCCCGCGCATCGTCGTCGCCGGGCTCAACCCCCACGCAGGAGAAGGCGGGGCGCTGGGCCGCGAGGAAATAGAGATTATCGGGCCCGCGATCGAATCGCTGCGCGAGGAAGGCATGGACATTGTCGGCCCCCTGTCCGCCGATGGACTGTTCCATACCCGCGCGCGCGAAACCTACGATGCGGTGCTGTGCATGTATCATGATCAAGCGCTGATCCCCTTGAAGACGCTGCATTTCGATGAGGGCGTCAACATCACGCTCGGCCTGCCGATCGTCCGCACCTCACCCGATCATGGCACGGCCTTCGGCATTGCCGGGACCGACAGCGCCAATCCCGGCGCGATGATGGCGGCCCTTAAGATGGCGGCGGAAGCAGCCCGGTCGCGGCTTACCTATGGGAACTGAAGCACGGCCGATCTTGCCACCGCTGCGTGAAGTCATCGCCGCGCACGGTCTGCAGGCGAGCAAGGCGTTGGGGCAGAACTTCCTGTTGGACGAGCAACTGCTCGACCGCATCGCCGCCATTCCCGGATCGCTCAAGGATCAGCCCGCCTTCGAAGTCGGTCCCGGCCCCGGCGGCCTGACTCGCGCGATCCTGCGAGCGGGCGCGCGGCTGGTCGCCGTTGAACGGGACAATCGCTGCCTTCCCGCGCTCGCCGAGTTGTCCGATGCCTTTCCAGGGCAGCTGCGCGTCATATCCGGCGACGCCATGCAGGTGGATGCGCGTGCGGAGGCAGGCGAGAAGGCCCATATCATCGCCAATCTGCCCTATAATGTTGGGACGGCGCTGCTGATCGGCTGGCTTTCGGCGGATTGGGAACCGCTAACCTGGTGGTCGTCCCTCACCCTCATGTTCCAGATGGAGGTAGCCGAGCGTATCGTCGCAAAGCCTAACGGCGACCATTATGGCCGCCTGGCCGTCCTGTCCCAATGGCGCAGCGACGCCCGCATCGCGATGAAGGTTCACCGCAGCGCCTTCACCCCGCCGCCCAAGGTCATGTCGGCCGTAGTCCACATAACCCCCAAGCCAGCACCCGAAGCTGTGCAGCTCAAGCATCTCGAACGCCTCACCGCAGCCGCCTTCGGTCAACGCCGTAAGATGCTGCGGCAAAGCCTGAAGGGTCTGCCGGGCGCTCTTGAGGCGCTTGAGACCGTCGGCATCGATCCGCAACGACGCGCGGAAACGGTCAGTGTGGAAGAGTTCGTCGAACTCGCGCGGGTGATCGGGCGGTAGCAGCCCGAATCCTTCCTTTATGCGCACGGATTGGAAACAAGTTCTCCAGCCCTTTCCGCTCCATGGCCTACCCAAAAACAGGCCGGATAATGCAGAAGAACTTAGGGCGTCTCAGTCACCGGAACCTTCGGCACCGCCACGCCTTCCTTCGCGCTCAGCACCGTCGCAGGCGGGCCCTTCTCGATCGCTGCAGCCAGCTTGCCCACGGCAGCGCAGTCCGACTTGCAGGCATTCCGAGCCTGGACAAGATTCTCCTTCGCCTTCGCGATAGCGCCCTTTTCCACCATCGCTTCACCCTGGCCGACCAATGCGCCCACATCGGACGGATCGAGCAGCAGCGCCTCGCGATAGAGGCGTATCGCCTTGCCCTGCAGCCCCTGTGCGCGCGCGACTTCGGCGAGTTCGACATAGGCTGTGCGGTTGCGCGGATCGACCGCCAGAGCCGTCTCCAGCGCATCATTTGCCCCTTCGAAATTGCCGGCCTTGCGCGCGGCCACGCCGGCATGCTGCCATTCGATCGACAGGGGTGAAATCTGCGTGTCGGGCCGCTGTGTCAGCCCGACGCTGGACACGGTGGTCAAAAGGGCGGCCAGGGCGATCGAAGCAGGGGTAAAGCGCATGCACAACTCCAGCCATGTTTCAGGCGTTGATTCTGCCCAACTGTCGTCATTTTGGCTGGGCTTGTCCATCGCCTCTTTCATGCCATGCGCCGCAGCCGCGCGAAATAGAAACCATCCGTCGCATCATGACCCGGCGTCAGCAGCCGTCCACCGCTATGATCGCGGCCCTGCTCGATCCGGATCTGCTCGGCTTCCCATCCATGATGCCGATCAAGGAAGCCGCGCACCTGCCCCGCCCCCTCCCGGTCCGTCAGCGCACAGGTCGCGTAGATCAGCGCACCACCCGGCGCGAGGAGCGGCGCGGCAAAATCCAAAATCCGCGCCTGTTCGTGCACCAGCCGATCAAGCCGGGCAGGCGTCAACCGCCAACGCGCCTCGGGATTGCGCCGCCATGTGCCAGTGCCCGAGCAAGGCGCATCGACCAACACGACATCCGCCCGCCCGTTGAGGCTTTCCAGCGCACCCGCCTCATGCCCCTGATCAAGCAGCAGCGTTTCGATGAACGTCGCCCCCGCCCGCTCTGCACGCGGCGCAAGGCGGGCGAGCCGCGATCGGATCGTGTCAGCCGCAATCAGCGTCCCCTCACCCGCCATCGCCGCGGCGAGCGCCAGCGTCTTGCCGCCTGCACCAGCGCACAGGTCGATGACGGTCATGCCGGGTTCTACTGCGCAAGCGGCGGAGATCAGCTGACTCCCGGCATCCTGCACCTCAATCAACCCCTGCTTCCACGCATCGCTCTGCTCGACAGGCCAGCCTTCAGACAGGCGCAGTCCATCCGGCAGTCCATCGATCGCGACAGCGTCGGGGAACAAGGGCGCAACCTTGTCCGGCGTGGCCTTCAGCCGGTTTACACGCAGATCGACGGGCGCCCGGCCCAGCAGTTCCTGTTGTTCGACCGGATTGGCGAGGAGCGGCGCAAGCCATGCAGGCACGGCTCCGCCAGCAGCCCCCGGCTCCTCCGGCGCAATGGGCGCAGGCCCATGGGGCGATCCATCGAACAAAACAGCGATCTCAGCCCGCTCACGCGCAAGGCCGATCATCGCCGCGCGACCGCTCTCCGGACGCTCCGCCGTGCGGCGCACCGCATCATAGACATGATCGCGCACCGCTCGCCGGTCGCGCGATCCGGCGTAGCGTCGTTCCTTGAAGTAGCGCGCTATCAGCGTGTCTGCCGCCGGCCCGCCATCCCGTGCCGAAGCGATGATGGCGTCCAGCAGCTCGACCGCAGCCTGGACGCGAGCGGATGGCGTCATAGCGCGAAAAGCCCCTCCCCTTCAGAGGAGGGGTTGGGGGTGGGGACGCGCCTCAAGCGCGGCGCCCAGCCTTGATCCCCCGGCCCAACCCGGCCGCTGAAAGGAAGGGGCTTAAGGAAGAGATTAACGCGTCGGATAATTGGGAGCCTCTCGCGTAATCGTCACGTCATGCACATGGCTCTCCGAAAGGCCCGCATTGGTGATCTGGACGAAGCGGGCGCGCTCCTGAAGATCCTTGATCGTGCGGCTGCCGGTATAACCCATCGCCGCCTTCACGCCGCCGACCAGTTGATGAATGACATCCTTCGCCGGTCCCTTAAACGGCACCTGGCCCTCAATGCCTTCGGGCACCAGCTTCATCTGGTCCTTGATATCCGCCTGAAAATAGCGGTCCGCCGAGCCACGCGCCATCGCGCCGACGCTGCCCATGCCGCGATAGCTCTTATAGGCGCGGCCCTGGTAGAGGAAGGTTTCGCCCGGCGCTTCGGCCGTGCCCGCCAGCAGCGATCCGACCATGACGCAGCCAGCACCGGCCGCCAGCGCCTTCGCCACGTCGCCCGAGGTGCGCAGGCCACCGTCCGCGATGACTGGAACGCCCTGCTTCGCGGCTTCATTGGCAGCATCCATGACGGCGGTAAGCTGCGGCACGCCCACGCCTGCCACCACGCGGGTGGTGCAGATAGACCCAGGTCCGATGCCGACCTTTACGCAATCCGCCCCCGCGTCGATCAACGCCTTGGTGGCCTCTGCAGTGGCGACATTGCCCGCCACCACTTGGACATGGTTGGACAGGCGCTTCACCGCCTCGACAGCGACGGCGACCTGCTTGCTGTGACCATGCGCCGTGTCGATGACGATCAGGTCGCATTCGGCGTCGATCAGCGCTTCGCTCCGCTCCAGCCCCTTGTCGCCCACGGTCGTCGCCGCCGCGACGCGCAGGCGGCCGGAGCCGTCCTTCGTCGCCTGCGGATAAGTGACCGCCTTCTCGATATCCTTGACGGTGATCAGGCCGACGCAATGATAATCATCGTCCACCACCAACAGCTTCTCGATACGGCGCTGGTGCAGGAGCCGCCTCGCCTCCTCCTGACCCACGCCCGCCTTGACGGTGGCCAGATTGTCCTTGGTCATCAACTCGCTGACCGGCTGAGCCGGATTTTCGGCGAAGCGTACGTCGCGATGGGTGAGGATTCCGACCAGCTTGCCCGAATCCTCGACCACCGGAATGCCGCTGATCCTGTGGCGGTCCATCAGCATCTGCGCATCTGCCAACGTGGCGCGAGGCGTAATGGTGATCGGGTTCACCACCATGCCGCTTTCGAACCGCTTGACCGCCCGGACCGCCGCTGCCTGCTCCTCGATCGAAAGGTTGCGGTGAAGCACGCCGATGCCGCCGAGTTGCGCCATGACAATCGCCATGTCCGCTTCCGTTACCGTATCCATTGCGGAAGACAGGACCGGAATGTTGAGCTTGATCTGCTTGGTTACAAAAGTGCTGGTGTCCGCCTGGCTGGGCAGCACATCGGATTCGCCGGGCTGCAACAGCACGTCGTCAAAGGTGAGGCCGAGGCGGATATCCATGTGAAAGCCACTTTCTGCTGCGCGTGTCGGCGAGGACCGCTGGGGATTCGTGGCGGCCCATGTAACCATTAACCAGCGAAACGGCCAGACCCTTGGGGGCATTTTGTTGGCAAGGTGCGGATCAGCGAGAAGCTAACGCCTGCAAGCCACCTCCGTTCGTGCTGAGCCTGTCGAAGCCCGCGGCCAAAGGTCGAGACGTCTCTTGCCCTTCCGCAGACTCGGGGCAAAGCGGGGTAGAGCGTAAACTCACTGAAAAAGGGCGGAACCTCTCGGCTCCGCCCTCTGTCTCATCCTATCAGATCCCTGCAGGCGAAGGTTCCCCAAACGGCCCCTTGCGCTTGCGCGTATTGGGAATTGAGGAGCCCGCCGCCGGGATCACCGACGGCTTGATCGTCGTCCCGTCGTCGCGAGTAATTTCGCCCTTATCGAGCAGCGTTTTGATCTCTTCACCGCTCAGCGTCTCATATTCGAGCATCGCATTGGCGAGCAGGTGCAGCTGATCCTCATGACCTTTAAGGATTTCCTGAGCCCGCGTATAACCCTGCTCGACCAGGCCGCGAATTTCCTTGTCGATCAGCTTCGCCGTCTCGTCCGACATGTGGACGCGCTGGCTCTGCGAATAGCCGAGGAAGGTTTCGCCCTGCTGCTCTTCATATTGCAGGGGACCCAGCTTGTCGGACATGCCCCATTGCGTGACCATGTCGCGCGCCAGCTTGGTGGCATATTGGATATCGCCCGAAGCGCCCGAGGATACCTTATCATAACCGAAGATGATCTCTTCGGCGACGCGCCCGCCCATGGCGACGGCCATGTTCGCGTGCATCTTGTCACGGTGATAGCTGTAGCTGTCCCGCTCGGGCAGGCGCATCACCATACCCAGCGCACGGCCGCGCGGGATGATCGTCGCCTTGTGGATTGGGTCGGACGCCGGTTCATGGACCGCAACGATGGCATGGCCCGCCTCATGATAAGCGGTCATCTTTTTCTCATCGTCGGTCATGACCATCGAGCGGCGCTCGCTGCCCATCATGACCTTGTCCTTGGCCGCCTCAAACTCGTCCATGGCGACCAGACGCTTGCCCCGCCGCGCCGCCATCAGCGCCGCTTCGTTGACGAGGTTGGCGAGATCAGCGCCCGAGAAACCCGGCGTGCCGCGCGCGATGGTGCGCGGATTGACGTCGGGCGCCAGCGGCACCTTCTTCATATGCACCGCCAGGATCTTCTCGCGGCCCTCGATGTCAGGGCGCGGCACCACGACCTGGCGGTCGAACCGGCCCGGACGCAACAGCGCGGGGTCCAGCACGTCGGGGCGGTTGGTCGCCGCGACGATGATGATGCCCTCATTCGCCTCGAAACCGTCCATCTCAACCAGAAGCTGGTTCAGCGTCTGCTCGCGCTCGTCATTGCCATTGCCCAGGCCCGCGCCGCGATGCCGGCCGACCGCGTCGATTTCGTCGATGAAGACGATGCAGGGCGCGTTCTTCTTGGCCTGTTCGAACATGTCGCGCACGCGGCTCGCGCCGACGCCGACGAACATTTCGACGAAGTCGGAGCCGGAAATGGTGAAGAAGGGCACGCCCGCCTCCCCCGCGATCGCGCGGGCGAGCAGCGTCTTGCCGGTGCCGGGCGAGCCGACCAGCAGCGCGCCCTTGGGAATCTTGCCGCCCAGACGCGCGAACTTCGTCGGGTCCTTCAGGAACTCGACGATTTCCTGCAGTTCCTCGCGCGCTTCGTCGATGCCGGCGACGTCATCGAACGTAACCTTGCCATGCTTTTCGGTAAGCAGCTTGGCCTTGGACTTGCCAAAGCCCATCGCGCCGCCCGCGCCGCCACCCTTCTGCATCTGGCGCAGCACGAAGAAGGCGATGCCCAGGATCAGCAGGAAAGGAAGCGACTGATAGATAAGGATCATCCAGAAGCTGGGCTGTTCCTCGGTCTGGCCGGAATATTTGACATTATAATCGTCGAGCAGGCCAGTCAGGCCCGGATCATTGACAGGCACGGTGTTAAACCGCTGCCCGCTACTCAGTGTGCCGCTGATCTTGTCGGGAGCGATAGCGACGTCCTTAACCTGCCCTTCCTGCACCTTCGAGCGGAATTCGGAATAGGCAATACCGGTGCCCGCCTGCGAAGCGGTCCGGCTGTCGAACATGGAGACGAAGAGTAACAGGGCGATAATGACCCCCGCCCAAATCATCGCGCTCTTGATCCAGGGATTACCCTGCGGGTCCTTCTCGTCGTTCATCATCACTCTCTTTCACCGGGCAAGATAGGATGCCCCGGCGAAATCGCAAGTTGGGGCGGTCACACCGCCGGTCGTTCACCCGCCAGCGAACTGCGACAAGGCGATATAGGCCAGGATCACCGCGACGCCCGCTGACATGCCGCAAAGCAGATAACCGGCATAAAGAAGCATCGGCGGATGCGGCTTGGCCAGTTTCCGGTTACGTTGCGCTGCCGAAAGGATGATGCTGGCGAGCACACCATAAGTCAGTGCCGCGAATTCGAACATAACTCACTTTCTGTGGATAGAGGGCAGGCTCAATAAGCATGCAGGCTATTAAGGAAAGGTCATTGCGCTGCAACATTTCGACGGGACGAGGGTAACACGCGCCGACCCGTGGAACCTTTCCGTAACGATCTCGAAGGGGGGTGTCAGCGTCGCGGTGGCGCCAAGCTTACGGTCCATTCGCTTCCTCCCCTGAGCAAGGCCGTACCGATGCTAGCCTGTCTTCCCTGCAAAGCAGCGGCGATCGCGCGGTCCAGCGCTTCCCCGCGCGGTGCCTCGGTTCCCACCCTGGCCAGCATCCGTAGCAGCAGCCGCCTGAGAAGTTCACGCGGCAAATCCGTACGATTCAGCGCCCAAGTCGCCCCTTCCCCCCGCACATGCTGCGCCTCCAAGGCACTCACGCTCCAATCCAGCGCCTCTTCGCACTCCGCCAGCGCCGCTGCGCTTCGCACCGCCGACTGCGAGTCGATCCAATCGACCGCAGCAAGGTTTTGGCGAATCACCGCGCGATCAAACCGGGGATCGCTGTTGGAAGGATCGTTCATAAAGGGTAGCTGCCGTAGCCGCGCATAGTCCAACAACTGCGCCCGCCGCACCCCAAGCAAAGGACGCAAGATGTGCCCCTGCCGCGCCCGGATCCCGGCTAACCCATTGACGCCGGCCCCGCGATTCAGCCGCATAAGCATGGTTTCCAACTGATCGTCGGCATGATGCGCGGTGAAGATCCAGTCGATGCCTTGCTCGGCGCGCCATTCCTCCAAAGCTGCATAGCGCTGGCTCCGTGCCCATTGCTGGACATTGCCGGCCAAAGGCTCCGCGGGGTGCAGCACCTCATGTAAGATGCCCTGATCGCGGCACCATTCCGCCACCATCGCCGCTTCGTCCGCAGAAGCGCTCCGCAGCCCATGATCGACCGTTGCCGCCTTCACCCGCCCTGGAAAGACACGAGCGGCGAGGTCCAGCAAAGCCATGCTGTCCGGACCACCGGACACCGCGACACCGAAACGCAACGCATCACCCTCGCCCGCCAGCGCCCGAACGCTCTGCGCCAGCAGGGTCTCCAGACCAGCCTCAACCGATGGCGGCCGGGCCATGCCGCCCTAGCTGCACTTCGCCTTGGCGCGGCCCTTGTCCATCATGCCCCGCTGGCTGGCCGACAAG
Source organism: Sphingobium tyrosinilyticum (assembly GCF_042654265.1). Lineage (NCBI taxonomy): Bacteria > Pseudomonadati > Pseudomonadota > Alphaproteobacteria > Sphingomonadales > Sphingobiaceae > Sphingobium > Sphingobium tyrosinilyticum. Next base: position 94,633 of record NZ_JBHSFZ010000005.1, read on the forward strand.
CTCGCGCCATAGACCTGCTCCAGCTCTGCATAGACCTTGCACGCATCGGCGGGCTTCTTCAGTTGGATCAGCGCTTCGCCGAGCCAGGCAAGGCTGTCGGCCGCGCGGTCGCCTTTGGGCCGCTTCTGATAATTTTCATAGAAGGTGACCGACGCGAGCGCAGGCTTGCCGTCGTCGAGATAGGCGCGGCCAAGCAGGTTCGCCGCGCGGCTTGCGACCGAGGCGGTCCCATATTTGTCAACGGTCGCCTTCAACTGGCTCTGCGCTTCAGGATAGAATTTGGCGTCCCAAAGCCGGTAGCCATAGCTGTAGGCATCAGCGGCCGCATCGCCGGTGGATGGGCGCTCGACCGCCGCGACCGCCGCTTTCCGTGCGTCGCTAGCCGCGCCATTGGTGCCGGGGGTAGGCTTCGGGGCAGCAGCAGCCGGATCGGCGGCTGGCGTACTCGGCCGCACAGGTGGAGGCGCAACGAACTCAGCGCGGCTCTGCTGTTCGGCCTTATATTTGTTGAACGCTTCTTCCAGCTGCCGGATCTTGAAACTGTTTTCTTCGACCTGTCCGGTCATGGAGGCAAGCTGCGATTCCAGCGCTCCGACGCGTGCGGTCAAATCGGCAACGGGCGAGGAAGACGGCGTGCCTGGCGGCGGGGCGGACGTCGCGGGGCGATTGATCTCCGCTTCCAGCGGCGCGCCTGCCGGGAACACCTTGCGCTGCACCGCGCGCATTTCCTTTTCCAGCCGGTCCACGCGCACGTCCAGCGCTACATTCTGCGCCACAGCGGAGGGTGCGAGCGCAACCAGCCCCGGCGCCCCCAGCAACAGGGCGGTTGTCGCAAATAAGGCGTAACGCATGATGATCCCCGACTTGAACATTTCCCCGGACAATGCGGCCACGCATGGCCGCACCTCTCCTCTTTAACCATAAGGCGATAATCGCTGCCGTAAAGCGCGACGTGCGGCGGCTCAAGGCCGTGCGGGATGCCACACTTACTCTGTGGCGGGCGGCGACCCCGGTGCAGGCGCGGCGGCAGGGACGGCAGGGGCAACGCTTCCGGTCACCGGCTGCGCGGGATGCGTTTGCGCCGCGGACGGCGTGGTCGGCGACACAGCGGCGGGCGCTGCGCGAGCCAGTAGCGCCGCTGCGGAGACGGGCACATCGGAAATCGTGCGATCGGGCGCGCCCAGCGGGGCGACCGGCTTGCCGCCGACCGAGACAGTCAGTGCTTGCGGCCGTCCGGTCAGGATCATCGGGTTGCGCGCGTTCGCAGGCAGGGTGAAGCTCTCACCCTTTTTCATGAGGCCGTCTTTCAGACGCTCGCCCGCCTCATCATAGATGCGCAGCCAGACATCGTCATTAGCGGTAAACACCACCGTCTGCACCACCGGCGCAGCAGCACGAACACCTGCGGCGGGCTTGGGCGCAGCGGCAGGCTTGGCCTGGTGGGCGGCGATTTCCTGCCCGGTGGGCGGCGTCAAAAATTGCGTGCGCCAGATTGTGAAGCCCGCCACCAGGATGATGACGATCGCTGCCGCCGTCCATGCCAGCACACGCGAAGGCACCCGCGCCGGATCGGCTGGCTCAAAGCTTTCGTAGCGATTTGCGCCCAGTTGCGATCCATGCACGGCGTTACGAACGTCGGCTGCAATCTCAACCTCGTCCAGACCGACCGCCCGCGCATAGGCACGCGCAAAGCCCACCGCATAGGGAATGCCCGGCAAGGCGGAATAATCGTCACGCTCGATCGCTTCCAGTTGACGCTGTGCGATGCGGGTGCGGGTCGCCACATCCTGCATCGACAGGCCCTGCGCCTCACGCGCGGCGCGCAGTTTCGCGCCGGGGGTGCTGGACTGCACATCCGGCACTGCTGCGCCGGTTTCCAGTTCGGGTTGTTCTGCCATGCTGCTCCGCGATCTTATAAGCCGGTCTTGTCTCATTCCGGCACAGGGATTGTCAACGCCGCCGCGGCGGCTCGCTCCCCATTTCCCCGTTCAATTCAGTTCGATGGCCCGCTCATTGGCCCAACCCGTCAGCGCGCCCCGCACATCGACGACGCCATCGTCGAGTAGCCCCCGCATCAATGCCTGCAATTCGGCTGCGTCGATGGCGCGGATCATCGCCTTGACGGGTCCAACGGACGCGGGCGTGATCGACAACCGCCGCACGCCCAGGCCCACCAGCGCCATCGCCTCCAGCGTCCGTCCGCCCATTTCGCCGCACACGCCGACCGGCACTTGATAGGCCTCGCAAGTCCGCACCACCCGATCGAGGAAGCGCAATATCGCGATGCTCAGCCAATCATAGCGCTCCGCCAGTCTCGGATGCGCCCGGTCGGCGGCAAAAAGGAACTGCGTCAGGTCATTGGTGCCGATCGACAGAAAATCCAGTTTCGGCAGCAGGATATCCAACACCTCGGCCAGTGCAGGCACCTCCAGCATCGCGCCATAACGGACCCCCGAGGGGACCTTCTTGCGCTGGGACAGCAGCCATTCGCGCTGATGCTCGACCAGTGCGCGCGCCTGCTCATATTCCCAGGGTTCCGACACCATCGGAAACATGATGTTGAGTATCTTGCCCGCCGACGCTTCCAGCAGTGCCCGCGCCTGCGCCTTCATCAGGCCATCGCGATCCAGAGCCAGGCGCAACGCACGCCAACCCATCGCCGGATTATCCTCCAGCTCATCATCGTCACGCTGCATATAGGGCAGCGCCTTGTCGCCGCCGATGTCGACGGTGCGGAAGATGACCGGCCGATCCCCCGCCGCGTCCAGCACATCCTTGTAAAGCCGCTGCTGCTTCTCCCGCTGCGGCAGGGTGGCGGAAACGAGGAACTGGAACTCGGTGCGAAACAGCCCGATACCATCCGCGCCCACCAGGTCGAGCGCCTGCGCATCTTCCCGCAAACCCGCATTGACCATCAACTCGATGCGCTGCCCGTCGGCCGTCACCGAAGGCAGGTCGCGCATCGCGGCAAATTCCGCGCGGCGCTTTTGCGTCACATGCAGCTTGTTCTCGAACGCCTCGTCCATGTCGGGCGTCGGGCGGATAAGCAGAGTATTGGATGTCACGTCCATCAGAATGAGGTCGCCCTCATTCACCTGATGGCGGATTTCGCGCACGCGGCCCAGCACAGGCACGCCCATGGCGCGCGCGACGATGGTGACATGGGCCGTCAGCGACCCTTCCTCCAGGATCACGCCCTTCAGCCGCCGGCGATCATATTCCAGCAGTTCGGCAGGCCCCAGGTTGCGAGCGATCAGGATCGCGTCCTGCCGCAGCCCAAGCTGCGCCGCCGTGCCAAGCTGGCCCGACACGATGCGCAGCAGCCGGTTCGCCAGATCCTCCAGATCGTGCATCCGGTCCTGCAACAGAGCATCGTCGATCTGCCGCATCCGCATCCGCGTCCGCTGCTGCACCCGCTCGATCGCGGCTTCTGCGGTCAGGCCGCTGTCGATCGCCTCGTTGATGCGCCGGATCCAGCCTTCGTCATAGGCGAACATCTTGTAGGTTTCGAGAACCTCCTGATGCTCGCCCTCGGTGCCGAACTCGGCCGTGCCGGTCATGCGGTCGATCTGCTCGCGCATCTTGGTGAAGGCGGAAATGACGCGCTGCCGTTCGGCCTCCGTATCCTCCGCGACCGTATGTTCGACATGGACGCGCGGCTGATGGAAGACGGCATGGCCACGCGCCATGCCCATCACCAGCTGCAGGCCGCCCAGCATGATCGTGCCGGTATCCTGCACGCGTGAATCCGCCGGGCCATCGTCGGCCAGCTCGGCATTGGCGATCAGTTCAGACAGGACCATGGCCACCGTCTGCAACGCCTCAATCTCGACCTCTTCATAGCGGCGCGGCTCCACATGCTGCACGCACAAGACGCCGATCGCCCGCTCGCGCCGTACGATCGGCACGCCCGCAAAGCTGTGGAACAGTTCCTCGCCCGTTTCCGGCCGATAGCTATAATCAGGATGCGCCGCCGCCTCGTCCAGGTTCAGCGTCTCCACATTGGTGGCGATCAGGCCGACAAGCCCCTCTCCCATCGCCATGCGGGTGACATGCACGGCTTCCTGCTTCAGGCCGCGGGTCGCGAACAGTTCCAGCACGCCCTCGCGCACCAGATAGATGGAGCATACTTCGCTGGAGAGCGCCTGGCCGATAATATCGACCACCTTGTTCAGCTTCGCCTGCGCGCTCGTTCGCGCGGCCATCACCTCCTGCAAACTGGTCAGGATTTGGCGGGCGGCGGCGGCGGGCGTCGTGGACATATACCAGCGCTAACAGATCACAGGGCTCCTTTCCAAGGGGAAGTCAGGGTTAATCAGAGCCGAAATCCATCAAAATGATCAAAAAACGCCAGGACACATTGTGGAAATGGAGCGGCGCTTCGTCTCCCCCATCGGAAATACATGCGGTTGGATGAAACAAGGGGACAGACGAAATGACCTTGATGTTGGAAAAGGACGCTCGCGAAGACCTGCTCGATCGCGGATATTCGCGCCGTAACCTCGGCAAGATCGCCGCCCTGCTGGGCGCAGGCGCCGCTGTGAATTCGATGCTGCTTCAGCCCGCCTTCGCGCAGCAGCAGGCCGCGCGCGGGATCAAGGGCGCGGTTCGGATCGGATCGAACGAATGTTGGGCAGGCCCCTTCCCCTCGGGCGTGGAAGCCGCCGCGCATGCCGCCTCATTCGGCAACTGGTATGATCCCGACAATTATAAGGGCGACCTCATCTCTACCGTCGCCAAGGTCGAAGGTATTCCGGACTCGCACGTCATGCTGTGGCCAGGGTCCGGCGGCCCGCTGGTGAGCATCGTCGCGGCCTATTGCTCGCCGACCAAGGGACTGGTCACGGCCGACCCAACCTTCGAATCCGCTTGGCGTACTGCCGATTACATGAAAGCGCCAATCGCCAAGGCCGCCCAGCCCGTCGGCAAGGGCAGCGACGTCAAGGCGATGCTCGCCGCCAATCCCAATGCGGGCCTCTATTATGTCTGCACGCCCAACAATCCGACCGGCACGATCACGCCGCTATCCGACATCAAATGGCTGCTCGACAACAAGCCGGCCGATGCGATGCTGCTGGTCGATGAAGCCTACATCCACTTCTCCCAAGCGCCCAGCGCCGTCAGCCTGATGGCCGGGCGCAAGGACATCATCGTCATGCGCACCTTCTCGAAGCTGTTCGGCATGGCGGGCATGCGCCTCGGCCTCACCTTCGCCGATCCTGAGGTGCAGAAGCGTATCATGCTGTTCGGCCCCAGCGCGGGCGGCCTGTCGATCACGGCCATGGCCTGCGGCAATGCCGTCTATACCGAGGCGGGGCTCATCAAGGCACGCCGTGACGAATGCGCCGCCAACCGGGCCGAAACCATCGCCTGGCTCACCAAGAAGGGCATCCCCGTTCAACCTGGTAGCCAAGCCAATATGTTCATGATGGACTGGAAAAAGCCCGCCAAGGACATGCAGACCGCTCTGCTCGGCACCCCGGAAAAGGTTCAGATCGGCCGCGCCTGGCCCATCTGGCCGACCGTATCGCGCGTCACGGTCGGCTCGTCCGACGACATGGCCAAGTTCCGCGCAGCCGTGGAGAAGGTCATCAAGGCATAAGCTCCCAAATCCTCCCCATCTCCGGATGGGGAGGATTCCCCTCCTTCAAGCCGTAGCCGCTGAAGTCTCGCACAATTCCTTGAACTGCGCCGCCATCTGATCCCAGCCCGGATGAAACCCCATCTTCTCATGGCGCTTCATCCCCTCGGCATCCCAATGCCGGGCCGTCGCGGTAAAGCGCGTGCCCTCCCCCTCATCGGCAAAGCTCCACAGATGAGTCATGAACGGCGTCTGCGGCACCCAGCCAGCGGCATAGGAATCGGTCGAAACCACCCGCTCGCCCGGCACCACCTCCAGGATGATGCCTTCCATCGGCCCGGTATCTTCGCCATCGGGACCAAACATGCGCACAGCACTACGGCCACTGGGGCGCAAATCCTCTTCAATGACTTCCGCGCGCCAGGGCTTTGGGCAGAACCACTGGTCCTTCAGGTCCGTCCAGACCTTCCACGCAATCTCGCGCGGGGCGTCGATGTGACAGCTGACCGACAGCTCAAACTCTGCGCCGCTCATCGCGTTTCTCCCTTGAAGGCCGCCTTCATCCTGGCGGTATCCAGCTTCTGCATGGTCATCATCTCCGCCATCATCCGCTGGATGCCGGGTCCATCGCCGGTCTTGTAAAGGTCCATGATGCCCTGCGTCGCCAATTGCCAGGACAGGCCATATTTATCCTTCAGCCAGCCGCACGGCCCCGGCGAACCGCCCTCGGCGGTAAGGGCGTCGAAATAGCGATCGATCTCCGCCTGATCCTTGCAGGCGACGGAGAGCGAAACCGCTTCGGTAAAGCGGAATTCCGGCCCACCGTTCAACGCCTGATAGCTGTCGCCGAACAGGGTGAATTCGACCATCAGCACATCACCGCCTTTAAAGGGGGCCGGAACAGGCGGGTTCTCCGGATAACGGCTGATGAAATCCACCGATCCGCCAAAGACCGATACATAGAAGCGCGCAGCTTCCTCGGCCTGCCCATTATACCACAGGCAGGGTGAAATCCTGGACATGAGTCCTTCTCCTACGTTCAGCCGTTGCGCATGCCGACCAGCGCGAACATCGCGCCTTGCGGATCGCTACCCTGAATGATCCAGGCGCCGCCTGGCACTTCCATCGGCCCGTTCAGCACGGTGCCGCCGCCCGCCTTCACTCTCTCGACCGCCTCATCGATGTCAGGCACGACGAAGTAGAAAAGCCACAGCGGCATGGGCATTTCCGTGGGCCGCGCCATCATGCCGCCCGCCATCTCGTTGAACTCGGTCGCGCCGGACATGGAGAAAAGCTGATAGCTGCCCATCGGCCCCATATCCATCGCCTCGCCCTTCCCCCAGCCGAACTGCGACGTGTAGAAGGCGAGGTCCTTGTCGAAGTCGCCGCTATACAATTCGTGCCAGCCCACATGGCCATTCGCCATGGCCGGGGCAGCCTGCATCTCGCCTGGGCCTTCGCCCTTCAGCAGCATGAAGATCGCGCCGCCCGGATCGCCCATCACCGCAAAGCGCCCCACGCCAGGAATATCTTCCGGCGCGCGCTTCATGCTGCCTCCGGCCTCGGTCAGCCGTTTGGCATCGGCGTCCACATCGGCCGAACCGATATAGCCGCCCCACCAGGGCCGCATGCCATGATCCTTGAGCGGAGCCGGGATCGCCATGATGCCGCCCATCTCTCCCGCGCTGGCGGAAATCACATGATAGGTGTCGCCCTGCAGATCCTCGCCAAATGGCTCCGTGGTCCAGCCGACAACGTCGCTATAAAAGCGGATCGCGCCCTCCGGGTCGCTGGTCATCAGTTCATACCAAAAGAATTTGCCGTTCAGATCGGTCATCGTCCGTCTCCTGTCAGGCCCGCTCGTCGAGCAACACCTCAAAGCCGCCGTAGATAAGCCGCGCGCCGGAAAAGGGCATGGCCTCGCCCTCCTTGGGCTGCATACGAGGATCTTTCATGACCTTCTCCGCGCCTGCATCGCGCGTTTCCTTGTCAGGCCATTCTACCCAGGAGAAGACGACATCCTCATCGTCCTCCGCGATGACGGCGGTGCGGAAGTCGTTGACCTTGCCGGGCTTGATGTCGTTCGCCCAGCATTCGACGACCCTCAGCGCGCCATGTTCAAGGAAGATAGGGGCGGCATAGGCCGCGACCTCCTTGTATCTCTGCTTGTTACCCTTGGGCACGGGGATTACGAAACCGTCCATATAGGCCATCGTCTCTCTCCTCTTGGACCAGATCTAATCGTGCCAGAGTCAGGCGGCCGCCTCCTCGTGCGCCGCCATGGCCGCATCCATGTCCATCCATGACACTTCCCAAATATGGCCATCCAGATCGGCGAAGCTGCGGCCGTACATGAAGCCATAATCCTGTCGCGGATTGGGCTCGGTTCCACCTGCGGCCAACGCCTTTTCCGCGGTGGCATCCACGTCCCCCCGGCTTACCTCGCTTAGCGCCAGCAGGACCTGCGCGGTTTCATGCGCATCGGGAATCTTGCGCGGCGTGAAGCTCGCGAAACGCTCATGCGTCATGATCATCACATGAATCGTGTCGGAAAAACTGACCATCTGCGTACTGTCATCCGCAAACTCATTATTCCTGACCGCGCCCACCGCTTCATAGAAGCCGATCGACGCAGCCAAATCCTTCACCGGCAGATTGATGAAAATCATCTTCGGAGCGTCTGGCATCACATATCTCCTTAGGATTTTGGGCGGGCAGCGCTTCGAACAAAGGTGGCGGAGCGACTCACCGGCTTGATCTTTCTGCACCTCTAACTTATCTTATGCAACATCAAAGTTAGAAAATATAACCAAGGACTCGGGACGTGAAGAAGCGGGCATATCAGGACGGCTGCGCCGTCGCCCATGCGCTCGACCTGATCGGCGATCGGTGGGCGATGCCCATCATGCGGGAATTGATGCTGGGGCCCAAGCGCTTCACTGATTTGCGCGCCAGCCTGCCCGGAATCAGCGCCAATGTGCTGACGCAGAGACTGGAGGAGTTGGAGGCCGCCAGCGTCCTCGTCCGCCGCCGGCTACCACCGCCTGCGGCCAGCCAGATCTATGAACTGACCGACTGGGGCCGCGAGTCGGAAATACTGTTCCAAGTCCTTGGCCGCTGGGCCTGCCGCTCCCCCACGATGCAGCCGGGCATGCCCATGAGCAACGTGTCGGTCGTCCTCTCGATGCGCACCATGATCGATCGCGGCCGCATTGGCGATCTCGACGCCACCATCGGTTTCCGCTTCGGCGAAGAGGAGTTCCGCGCGTTCCTGAAGGATGGCGACTTCACCATCGACCGGGGCCCCGCCGAAGGAGCGGACGCGATCATAAGCGGAGACCAGAACGCCTTGGCAGCGGTGGTCTATGGCGGCCAACAATTTGACGACATGGGTTCCGCTCTACAGGTCGAAGGCGACTGCGCCCTAGCCAAACGCTTTGTGAGCCTCTTCCCCCTGCCCCCCAAGGCCCCATCAACCTACGTTGCCACCTGACGCACCCGCCTCCCCTCGGGCTGAGCCTGTCGCAGCGCCTTTTCTTCGAACGGTTGAGCGGCCCCATTTGGCGGCCATTTGCCCCCAAACGCGCTACTTCGCCGGCTTCGTCAGCGGAAATGTCGGCACAATCACACGGGTCGTCGGCGGCACCAGCGGCGCGCCGCTCCCCTCTTGCGGCCTTGGAATCGGTGCAACGCTGGGCGGCGGCACAAACCCTGCGCCTAGTTCCTTGGGCGGCGTGGGCGGAGGCGGCAGCGGCGTCGGAGACACCACTACGCTCACCGTCCCGCCAAAGCGCGACTGCCATTCGGCCAACCGCCGCAGATAATCGGCATAGGCTTCGTAAAATTCCTGGAACGGCTTCTCTAGGGCAGTCAGCGCTTCGGGCGCATAAGCCAGCAACTGATTGGACGGCATCGCCAGGATCTTCGCGCCCACTTCGATCGCGACCGGACAGAAGCTTTTCGTCACCGGCGGCAGCGAGAAGAAATTATAGACGACCGTATTCAGCAGCTCCCGCGACTGCAGCCCACCGCTTCCATAAGCCGCCGTATAGTTGCGGTCCACGGCCGCATTGGCCTCCCGCAGCACCGCCTGATGCACATGGAGGATCTGATTATATTGCAACCGCGCCGGTTCGTTCACGCCATGACAGGAAAGCGCCGCCACGTTCAGCGCCATCCGCACATGCCAGAGTGCGGTGTTAGCCGTCACGCCGCGATTGGGAGTCAGATATGAGCCGCTGGCATCGACATCAGGAATGCTCATGCCTTCTACCGCGCCCATGGGCGGTAAGGGCTTGATCGTCCGCACAAGCGGCGGCGGCGGCGTGGGTGGAGCCTTTTTAGGTGTCGAACAACCAGCGACCAGCGCCAATGTGGTCAAGCAAGCAAGCTGCCATGAACGGCGATAAGCGGCACGCGACAGCAACTTCAGGTCCCTCTGCGATGAGTATCGGTCAGGAAAACTCATGGCAAAGGCCAGCGTTCCTGGCGATGGATGCGGGACTCAGTTCAGCGGGAAAGGGATTCCGCTCGTCCCATTGAGCAAAGCGTGCACGGAGCGATCAGGCCACCCGCCGTTCCAACGCCACAGCGGCCTCGTCCATCAACTGCGCGATGATCTCGCTGACTGGCTCTTCCTTGGTGACCATGCCGACCGACTGACCCGCCATGAGCGATCCGCCCTCGATGTCGCCGTCGATCACTGCCCGTCGCAGCGCCCCCGCCCAATAATGTTCGATCTGCAACTGCGCCTCACTCATATCCACCGCGCCACTGTCGAGCAGGTTGGCGACCTCACGCTGCTTGGCGGTGAAGGCTTCGGTGCCCGTATTCTTCAGTGCGCGAACCGGAATGACGGGCAGGCGCGGATCGATCTGCACGCTGGCGATGGCATCACGGGCAGACGCGCGGAAGAAGGCCTTCTTGAAATTGGGATGCGCGATGCTCTCTGCCGCGCAGGCAAAGCGGGTGCCGAGCTGTACCCCGGCCGCGCCCATTTCCAGATAGGCCGCGATCGCCTCGCCCCGGCCGATGCCGCCCGCGACGAATACCGGCACTTGGCTCGCCATTTCGGGCAGGATTTCCTGCGCCAGAACGCTGGTCGCGACCGGGCCGATATGGCCGCCCGCTTCCATCCCCTCGACCACCAGAGCATCTACGCCGGAGCGAACCAGCTTCTTCGCCAGGCTCAGCGCCGGGGCGAAGCAGATGAGCTTCGCGCCATTGGCCTTGATCGCCTCAATGCTGCCCTTGGGCGGCAGGCCACCGGCCAGCACGACATGCCCCACACCATGCCGTGCGCACACATCGATCAGCTCAAACAGCTGCGGATGCATGGTGATGAGGTTCACACCAAAAGGCTTGTCCGTCAGCGCATTGGTCGCCGCAATTTCCTTGTCGAGCAACTCGGGCGTCATCGCGCCGCAGGCGATCACCCCGAACCCGCCCGCATTGGAGATGGCCGCGACCAGGTTGCGCTCCGACACCCAGCTCATTGCCCCGCACATGATCGCGACCTCACAGCCGAGAAATTCGGCGCCGCGGGCCATCAGGGAAGCGAGTTTGGCGTTGGTCATAATCATGTCCCTAGAATCACAAAGCCCCTCCCCTTCAGGGGAGGGGTTGGGGTGGGGCATCGCCCCAACCGCTATTCTGTGGGGACAAGCCCCACCCCTGGTCCCTCCCCTGAAGAGGAGGGAAGAAAAGGTCAAGCGACCGGCGCGTCCAGCCCATAGGCTGTGTGCAGCACGCGCACCGCCAGTTCGGTCTCGTCCTCGTCGATCAGCACGCTGACCTTGATCTCGCTCGTCGAGATGGCGAGGATATTGATGCCGCGATCCGCCAGCGACTGGAACATGGTCGAAGCAACGCCCGCATGGCTCTTCATGCCGACGCCGACGACGCTGATCTTCGCGACCTTCGTGTCGGGGATCACGCGGTTGAAGCCGATCGCTTCCTTCTGGCTCTCCAGCACGTCCAGCGCGCGGGCCAGGTCAGCGCCCGGCACGGTGAAGGTCACGTCCGTCTCGCCCTTGTCGCGGCCGACATTCTGGATGATCATGTCGACGTTGATCGCCGCATCGGCCAGCGGACCGAAGATGTGCGCCACCGCGCCCGGACGGTCCGGCACGCGGGTCAGGGTGATCTTCGCCTCATTCTTGTCATGGGCGATGCCGGTGATGAGCTGACGTTCCATCTTGTCTTCCTTGAGCTTGGCTTCCAGTTCCTCTTCGCTGACGATCAGCGTGCCGGGGAGGTCCTGCTGGGTGGGATCATCGAAGGAGGAAAGCACCTGCACGACCACGCCTTCCTTCATGGCGAGGCCGACCGAGCGGGTCTGGAGCACCTTGGCCCCGACCGAAGCCAGTTCCAGCATTTCCTCATAGGTGACGAGGTCGAGCTTGCGCGCCCGCGCCACAATGCGGGGATCGGTCGTATAGACGCCATCGACGTCGGTATAGATGTCGCAGCGATCGGCCTTGAGCGCCGCCGCTACCGCGACCGCCGAAGTGTCAGACCCGCCCCGACCCAAAGTCGAGATACGGCCATCCTCCATCATGCCCTGGAAACCGGGAATCACCGCCACGGTGCCACCGCGCATCGACGACAGCAGGTCGATCGTGTGGATTTCCCCGATGCGCGCCTTGGCATGCGCTTCGTTGGTGCGGATCGGAAGCTGCCAGCCGAGCCAGCTGCGCGCGTCCACACCCATGGCCTTCAGCGTCATGGCAAGCAGGCCGCTCGTCACCTGCTCGCCGGATGCGACGACCACATCATATTCGGCCGGATCGTAAAGCGGCGAGGCTTCCTTGCAGAAACCCACCAGCCGGTCGGTCTCGCCCGCCATGGCGGACACGACGACGGCGACTTCATGGCCCTGTTCCACTACATGTTTGACGCGCGCGGCCACGTTGCGAATTCGCTCCATCCCCGCCATGGAGGTGCCGCCGAATTTCATCACGATGCGCGCCATTTGCCTGTCGAACCTGCCTGCTGATCTGGAAAAAGCTCTGCCCTCGGGGGCAAAAACGGCGCCGCTATAGCAGCAGCGGCGAATATGGCAAGCAAAGGGAACTCGGCCCCGCCGTCGCTCATTCCTTTCCGACGAAGGAATGGAGGACGCCATGGACGGAAGCATCTGGGCGCTGGTGACGATCGGTGGACCGATCCTGCTCGGCATCGTGCTTATCTATGTGATGATGAGCAACAGGCGGCACAGGACGCCGGAGGAACTGGCGCGCACCGAAGCCGCGACGCGCGAATTGCACCGTCAACTCGATGCGGAAGACAAATATCTCGATGGCGAAGGACCGCCGCCGCGCAACAAGTAAATGTCCGTGGCGCGGCGACGCGGAGATTGTTAGTCAGCCCCATGGCAAACACAACTTCCAGCACGATCGACCCACGCGAAGCGGCGCATTTCGGCGCCATGGCCGCGGACTGGTGGGACCCCAATGGCAGCAGCGCCATGCTGCACAAGCTGAACCCCCTTCGCCTGCGCTACGTCCGCGATGCAATCGACCGTCACTGGCTGGCCGACGAAAGCAGCTTTCGGCCACTTGAAGGAAAGCGCGCGCTCGACGTTGGATGCGGCGCCGGTCTGCTGACCGAACCCTTGGCGCGGCTAGGGGCCACGGCGACAGGATTGGACGCGGCAGAAGAAAATATAGCCGTCGCCCGCACCCACGCCGCAGGCCAGGGCTTGTTGATCGATTATCAGGCGACCCCGGTCGAACAGATCGATGCAAGCGGCTTCGATCTGATCACCTCTATGGAGGTGGTCGAACATGTCACCGATCCGGCACAGTTCATAAAGGCGCTCGCGGCCAAGCTCGCGCACGGCGGCTTGCTGATCATGTCCACGCCCAACCGCACGCCATTGTCGCGCCTCGCGATGATCGGCATCGGGGAAAGCATCGGCGGCATTCCAAAGGGAACGCATGATTGGGGTAAATTCCTGACCCCCGAGGAGCTTTCGCGCATGGTCACCGATGCTGGACTGGAGGTCACGGACGTTACGGGTCTTTCCTTCGATCCGCGCAAGGGCTTCGTCCTCTCGTCCAACAAGGCGATCAACTATCTCCTGACCGCCCGTCACCCAGCGGGCTAACCGGCGGCCCTGCATCCTGCTCAGCAAAGCCGGTCACCAACCCCTTGCCTCGCGCGCGTCCACCGCTCATCATCCTCCAATAAGCAAGGAGAGGCATGATCGATGGACGATCCCAAAGGCGTGACCATATGCGGCCGAACCGTGCCCTTCCCCAAATCCATCAGCCCGCAGGCGCGCGCCTTCCTTGCGTCCTTGGTGGGGCCTGACGGTCTGCCCTTGAACGCCATGCCACAGCCAGCGCCCGATGATCTGGAAGGCTGGGCCAAATCCAAGGAAACGGCTGGCAAGTTCATGACGGACCTCTCGTCCGCCTTGTCGCCTCATCTGCGTTCAAGCGTAGAAAGCATCGAAGTGGCGGGCGTCCGCGTCCATCTGGCGACCCCTGCCGACCCTTTTCCAGACGACCGCGTCTATCTCGACATACATGGCGGCGGGCTCGTCCATGGCGAAGGCGAATTTTGCCGGACAGGCGCGCGCCGCGTCGCCGACCAGCATGGCGTTTCCTGCTATGCCGTGGATTACCGCATGCCGCCCGAACATCCCTATCCCGCACCGCTGGACGACTGCGTCGCGGTCTATCGGGAGCTTCTGAACCAATATGCGCCGGAGAATATCATCATCGGCGGCGCTTCGGCGGGCGGCAATCTGGCTGCCGCGGCGGTGCTGCGCGCTCGCGACGAGGGCTTACCCCTACCCGCCGCCGTGATACTGCTGACACCGGAACTGGACCTCACCGAAACCGGCGACAGTTTCGAAACCAATCAGTTGGTGGACGTCATGCTGCCCAGGCCGCTGATGAACGCCAATCTCCTTTACGCCGCCGGGCACGACTTGGCCGACCCCTATCTCTCACCTTTGTTCGGCGACTTTTCAGCAGGCTTCCCGCCCACCTTCCTTCAAGCGGGAACGCGCGACCTGTTCCTGTCCAACGCGGTCAGGATGCACCGCGCACTCCTGCGCGCGCGCGTGCCTGTCGAACTGCACATCTTCGAAGGCATGCCCCATGGTGGCTTCGGCGGCAGCACAGCGGAAGACCTCGAACTGTCGAGCGAGCTACAGCGCTTCGTACGGGCTCATTGGGGAGCAACACCCCAAAGCGGTTGAACCTGTGACGCAACCCGTCAGGAGATGACCGCCTCGGCTCTCGCCACCAGCGCCTTGGCTTCCTCGACATGCATGCTCTCGATCATGCGTCCTTCAAAGCGCTCCGCCCCGCCGGTCGCCGCTTCGATCAGCCGCCGCGCATCCGCCACCGCCTGCGCATCCGGCCCGAACACCTGGTTTGCGACAGGCACCTGACTCGGGTGGATCAGCGTCTTGCCATCGAAGCCGATCGCATGGCCCGCGGCGCACTCCGTTTCGAATCCCGCCTCGTCATCCAGCCGGTTGAACACGCCGTCGAACACCGCGATACGTGCCGCACGGGCGCTCAGGATCACGGACTGCAGCGCGAAGGATAACCCTTCCCGTCCGGCCGATGGCGGAATGCCCAGATCCTGCCGCAGGTCATTGGTGCCCATGAACAGGCCGGCAGCCCCCTCTGCCGAAGCGATCGACGCGGCGGCAATCACCCCTGTGGCGCTCTCGATCATGGCGATGATCGGCTTTTGGCAGACGCTGAAAACGTCCTTCACCTGCTTCAGGTTCTCGACCTTGGGCAGCACGACATAATCAGCGCGCGACCGCTTGATCGCGACCATTTCCGGCCCGTGCCAAGGCGTGCCTTCCACATTGATCCGGACCGCGCACAGCCGCCCGCCGAAACCTTCGCCCGCCGCTTCGATCGCATTGGCCCGCGCCTCTTCCTTCCGGTCATCGGGCACGGCATCTTCCAGGTCGAGGATCACCATGTCGCACGGCAAGGTGCGCGCCTTGGTGATCGCCCGCCTGTTCGATGCGGGCAGGAACAGCAGCGATCGGGCGTGGCGCAGCAACATGGCAAATCTCCTGGATCGGCCGATCGGCCTGGTGACGGTTTGACTTTTCCCGTTAACGATTCCGCGTCATAGTCAAGTTTCTTAGGGGGAGAAAATGATGCTGACGACCTTTGCGCTGACGGTGACGTTCCTAGTGCTCTTCTACCTGGCCGTAAGCGTCAAGGTGGTGCGCCAAGGCTATCAATATACCATAGAACGCTTCGGCCGCTTTACCGAGGTGGCGCGCCCCGGCCTCAATTTCTACCCCGCCTTTTTCTACGCGGTTGGCCGCAAGATCAACATGATGGAACAGGTCGTCGATATTCCGGGCCAGGAGATCATCACCAAAGACAATGCCATGGTGTCTGTCGATGGCGTGGTGTTCTTCCAAGTGCTGGACGCGGCCAAGGCGGCCTATGAAGTGTCGGAGCTCTATGTCGCCATCATGCAGCTTGCCACCACCAACCTCCGCACGGTCATGGGCTCCATGGACCTGGACGAAACCCTGTCCAAACGCGACGAGATCAACGCCCGCCTGCTATCGGTGGTCGATCACGCGACCAACGCCTGGGGCATCAAGATCACGCGCGTCGAGTTGAAGGACATCCGCCCGCCTGCCGACATCGTCAACGCCATGGGCCGCCAGATGAAGGCAGAGCGCGAAAAGCGCGCGCTGATCCTCGAATCCGAAGGACTTCGCGCCTCCGAAATCCTGAAGGCGGAAGGTCAGAAGCAAAGCCAGATCCTGGAAGCCGAAGGCCGCCGCGAAGCCGCCTTCCGCGACGCCGAAGCCCGCGAACGCGAAGCCGAGGCCGAAGCCAAGGCGACGCAAATGGTCTCCGACGCCATCGCCAACGGCAATGCGCAAGCCATCAACTATTTCGTCGCCCAGAAATATGTCGAAGCGGTGAGCCAGTTCGCCAACTCGCCCAATGCCAAGACCATCCTCTTCCCCGTAGAAGCGACGCAGCTCATCGGCACGCTGGGCGGCATCGGCGCACTAGCCAAGGAAGCATTGGGCGACGGCAATACTCCGCCCGCACCCCCCGCCCCGCCCCGCCGCAGCCCCTTCGCCCAAGGTCAAGGCTGATGGACTGGCTCGGCATGCTGGACGATCATTGGGGCTGGCTGGTCTTCGCCGCGTTGCTCGGCGTGGCAGAGGTCCTGATGCCCGGCGTGTTCCTGATATGGGTCGCACTGGCTGCGGCGGTGACCGGCCTCATAGCGCTGCTCCTGCCGGTGTCAGTCCCTGTCCAGCTGCTGATCTTCGCCCTGCTCTGCCTCCTTTCGGTCTGGGGCGGCCGACGCTGGTACGCCGCCAATCCGGTCGCGTCGCAGGACCCAATGCTCAACGACCGCACCGCCCGGCTCGTGGGAGAGATCGTCACCGTCGTCGAACCCATCGACAACGGCCGCGGCCGAGTAAAGGTGGGCGACAGCGTCTGGTCCTGCCGCGGCCCAGATGCCCCCGCTGGCACCCGCGTGCGCGTAGTGGGGGCCGATGCGTCGGTACTGAAGGTTGAGTTGGCCTGACACTATTTTCGGGTCACGTAACGCACAGCCTCCCCTCCCGCTATGCCAGCGAAGGCTGGTATCTCCCGAGCGCTCATTCCTATTGATCCCCGCGTCCACTGGGACGACGGGGAATGGGTGGGCAGGAGATTGACGGCTTTTGCGCCGCGTTCCGCCTAATCCAGACATAAGGGAGGCTCAACCTTTCGGCGAGCGCCCATACGCGGCAAAGGTATCCACCTCCGGTTGGTATTCGCCGGACATGATCAGTATTTGGTAGATCGCGGCACGCGGCACATATTCATCGTCGAGCTTCAGCGCCTCTTTTAGAACGGCTAGCGTAGTGTCACTCTTTGCGCCGATATGAGTAAGTGCATTCACCACTTGAAGCTTTACCCGGAGGGAGGCGGTTCCTTCCAGGAGGCGGAGCAAGATGCTTTCTGCTCTTGAGATCGACCCTACATAGCCCATCGCCTCGGCGAGAGCGACGCGGACCTGAGCAGATGGCTCAACCTCAAGTCGGGCTTGCAACGCTCCCGTTGCTGGCGAAGCACTCGCGCCCAGCATCGCTAGGGCGTTTGCATTCCAGTAGCGCACCACCTCGTTCCGGTCGTTAAGGCCCGCTACGAAAGCGGAAAGATTGCCAGCGTCGCGACTGGCCGCCTTCGCGCCCAAAGCCATCAGGGAGCGCAGCGGGTACGCACCGGCCCTCCGGCTCGATGAATAGCCCTCCAGCGGTGAACCTTCCGGTATGAAGCCATTGTCGTTGATGGCCAGCATATGTTGGTCAAGAGCAGTCCTCAGTTCCTTAAGTTTTTCACGGCCGCTGGGATGAGCTGCCAAATTGCTCAGCTCGTGTGGATCACTGGAGAGGTCGTAGAGTTCCTCGAACGGGCGCGGCTTGAAGAAGCGCGCCTGTTCCTCGGTCAGCCGGCCCGCCAGATATTCACGCTCCAGAGACTGATAACTTTTCGCTTGCCACTCATAGGCTCCGTGCTGACCCGAGGGAAGGTGAGGAAGATAATTGCGGGTATAGCGCCATCGGCCGTCGGTCACTGAGCGGACAAAATCGTAGCGCTCGTCCATGCGGTTGCGCATGCCAAAGGCATAGCGGGGGAGGGAGGCGCCCTTCACCAGCGGGCGACCTTCCATCTGTGAAGGCACCAAATGCCCCGCAATACGCAGGATCGTCGGCGGCAGGTCCATCAGGGTCACCGGCGCGGTAAGGGCCTGACCGGGACCAGCGGGCGCCCAATGTTGCCATTTGGGCGGATAATAGGCGACCAAAGCCACTCGCAGTCCGGCGTCGGAGCAATATCGTTTCGATTTGGGAAGGCAGCCACCATTGTCTGAATAATAAAAGACGATCGTGTCCTCGCTGAGGCCCGCTGCTTCGAGAGCGGCAAGATGCTTGGCGACTTGGCCGTCCATCTTCTCGATCAGATTATAATAGCTCGCGATATCGAGGCGCGCTTCAGGCGTGTCTGGCAGGTGCGGAGGCACCGTAACATCTTGCGGTGTCAGTCGACCTGCCGTAGCCCGGAACATCTGAGATTCATGCGTCGTCATGAAGTTGAAGATGCTGAAGAAGGGCTTTCCCTCCGGCCGGTTCGACCAGTGGGCTTTGCTGCCGTTATCGTCCCAGATAGCCTTCTCGTCTATCTCGCAGTTGTAATCCGTCTTGAAATTGTTCGTGGTGTAGTAGCCCGCCTCTCGCATGAATTCGGGCGTCGTGCGCCACCCCTCGGGCAGCTTCGCTTGAGCGCGCATATGGTTCGCCGGGGCATTTCCTTCGGGCGAAGCCCCGGTGATAAGCGCGTAGCGAGACGGAGCACATACCGGCGCGGTAGAATAGACGTTGCGAAAGAGGACACCTTTGGCTGCAAGTGCATCGATCGCCGGTGTGTGGGCCAGCCAGTCACCATAGGCTCCAATAAAGGGATTATTATCCTCGCTGACCAGCCACAAGATGTTCGGACGAGGCGTGGGCTTGGGGCGAGTGCCGATAGCGGGCGCTGCAATGCCGAACGCTGCGGTTGCGGCCATCAGCCCCCTACGCGAAATATCGACCATGTTCACTCCTGCGTCTAGTAGCAGGTCCAGCGTTGCGATGCTTACGCGGATGCAGTCTGGATATGTAGCAGACCGCCTGCTCAACTAGCGATCAATAGGAAGGGCACCAAGGCAATGCAAATTAAAGGACGGAATCGTTCTTTAATATCAGCGTGATTGTCTTCTTTCGGCGATGCACACGGGCCGATAAAGGTCCGTATGTGGTCGCTAATAGACGCCTCCAAACAAAAAGGGCCAGCGTCGCCGCCAGCCCTTTCGTTCTTCCCATTATCAGCAGCGATCAGCCGACAAACGCCCGCTCGATCACGAAAGCGCCCGGCGCGGCGTTAGAGCCTTCCACAAAGCCTTCGCCCTCGAAATAGGCGGCGAACTGCTTGATCATCTCCATGCTGCCGCACATCATGATGCGGTCAGTCTCGGGATTGAACTTCTTGTCGCCCGAAATGCCTTCGAACAGCGCACCGTTTTCGACCAGCTTGTCGATCCGCACATTGTTGCGGAACGCTTCGCGGGTGACAGTCGGTACGTAATGGAACTGGTTGGCCGCCTGTTCGGACACCAGCGGGTCTTCCGCCAGCTTGCCTTCCAGTTCGTCATGAAATGCAAGATCGCTGACCCGGCGAACCGAATGGACGACCACTACTTCCTCATAAAAGTCATAGACGTCCGGATCACGCGCCAGGCTGAGGAAGGGCGCAAGGCCCGTGCCCGTGGACAGCATGAACAGCCGCTTGCCCGGCAGCAGTGCGTCGGTGACGAGCGTGCCGGTCGGCTTGCGGCCGAGATAGATTTGGTCGCCGGGCTGGATCAGCTGCAGCTTGGAGGTCAGCGGACCGTCCTGCACCTTGATCGACAGGAACTCCAGTTCCTCGTCCCAGGCGGGGCTGGCCACCGAATAGGCGCGCAACAGCGGCTTGCCATTGTCGCCCTGCAAGCCGATCATGACGAACTCGCCCGAACGGAAGCGGAAGCTCGCCGGGCGGCTGATGCGGAAGCTGAACAGATGTTCGTTCCAGTGCCGCACCGACAGCACGGTTTCCACGCTCAGGGCGCCGGTCGGTTCCAGCACCGGCTTTTCGATCGTCACGTCGCTCAAAACCTTCGTCTCCTGCCAAATCCAATCCGCCAACGTCCCGGCTGAGACGCTAGTTGCGTGGCTTTCGCAATAAGTGATGGAGCGCGAAATGCCTTTTCACCCCGCCAAAGGCAAGGTGAAAAAACTTGTCCCCTCGATAGCTGACGATCATGGCCTGCCCGCACAGGGCAGAAGTTCAGCCGAACAGGCCCTTGGCGAGGCGGCTGAGTTCACCGAAGGGATTGCCGTCGCCATCGCGGTCAAACAGCCCGCCGATCTTGCTCATCACCGCTTCCGGCCCGCCAAACTGCGCGAACAATTCCTGCAGCTTGTCCGCCGACACGCCATGTTCTGCAGCCGTGGTCGCCAGAGCCGCCACATCCGTCTCGCCGGACGCGATCTTGCCACCGATCTCCGACAGGAGCGCCTGCATCTGCTCGGCCGACACGCCAAGCTTGGCGGCAACCGCCTCCAGCCCGCCCACAGAATTCAGAAGTTGGTCTAACATGGCCGTGATCCTATCGTACTTTGCGCCAGAATAGCATCGCGCGGCCGCCGCCGAAAGCAAAAGAGCCGACGGGTGCGCCCCGCCGACTCCTGCATTATTTTGAAGCCGCTTGGCGCGTCAGGCTGCGGTCAGGGCCGCCTGGCGCACCGACGCATCGACATGCTCTTCAAACTGGGCGAAATTATCGACAAACTGCTTCACCAGCTTGGCTGCGGTTTCGTCGTAAGCCGCCTTGTCGGCCCAGGTCGCACGCGGGTCGAGGATCGTGGTATCAACGCCCGGAACCGCCACCGGAACCTGGAAGCCGAAGTTCGGATCGGTCCGGAATTCGGCATTGTTCAGGCTGCCGTCCAAAGCCGCATTGAGCAGCGCGCGTGTGACCTTGATCGGCATGCGCTTGCCAACGCCATATTTGCCGCCAGTCCAGCCGGTATTGACCAGCCAGCAGGTGACGCCGCCCTTATTGATGCGTTCCTTCAGCAAATTGCCATAAACCGACGGATGACGCGGCATGAACGGCGCGCCAAAGCAGGTGGAGAAGGTCGCGGTCGGCTCGGTCACGCCGATCTCGGTGCCCGCGACGCGCGCGGTATAGCCGGACAGGAAGTGATACATCGCCTGATCCGGCGTCAGCCGCGAAATCGGGGGCAACACGCCATAAGCGTCCGCGGTCAGGAAGATGATGTTCTTCGGCACCGGACCCAGATTCTTTTCCGACGCGTTCGGGATGAAGTCGATCGGATAAGAGCCACGGCTGTTTTCAGCGAGGCTGTTGTCGTCCAGGTCGATCTCGCGCGTGTCCTCGTCGATGACGACGTTTTCCAGAACCGTGCCGAACCGCTTGGTCGTCGCGAAGATCTCGGGCTCCGCTTCAGCCGACAGGTTGATCATCTTGGCATAGCAACCGCCTTCGAAGTTGAAGACGGCGGTATCCGACCAGCCATGCTCATCGTCACCGATCAGCGTGCGGCTGGCATCGGCCGACAGCGTGGTCTTGCCCGTGCCCGACAGACCGAAGAAGACGGCGGTGTCGCCATCAGGGCCGATATTGGCCGAGCAGTGCATCGGCATCACGCCCTTGGTCGGCAGCAGATAGTTCAGAATGCCGAAAACGGACTTCTTCATCTCGCCGGCATATTTGGTGCCGCCGATCAGGATCAGCTTTTCGCTGAAATTGACGGCGATCACGGTCTCGCTGCGCGTGCCGTGACGGGCCGGATCAGCTTGGAAGGTCGGCAGGTCGATGATCGTATATTCGGGCGCAAAACCGCTCAGTTCGTCCTGGCGAGGACGCACAAGCAGCGTTCGGATGAAGAGATTGTGCCACGCCAGTTCGTTGATGACGCGCACCTTGACGCGATGTTCGGGCTGCGAGCCGCCGAACAGGTCAGCGACATAGAGCTTGTCCTTCTGGCCCAGCGCCTTCAGGAAATCTGCCTTGAGCGCAGCGAAATGCTCTGGCGTCATCGGGACGTTCGTCTTGCCCCACCAAACGGTGGATTCGGTTTCGGCGTCCTTGACGATGAACTTGTCGCTGGCCGAACGGCCCGTGTGCTTGCCCGTCTTGACCACCAGCGGGCCATCTTTCGACAGGATACCTTCGCCATTGGCGATTGCAGCTTCAACGAGCGGCGCGGTGCCAAGATTCCAATATTGTTCAGCGTTCGTCGAAATGCCCTGCTGATCCAGGGTGATAGAGGATTTGGCCTGCACGCCTTAGCTCCTGATGTGATAATCCCGGTTCGCCAGCAACAACCGCTCGCAACCGATCCGCCCCTCAGCGCCGCGATCCCTTTGCGCGGCGTCATTCTTGCAGATTGGAGGGGCAATAAGCTTTTGCACCCCCAGCGTCAAACCCCGGCGACGAGCCGATTATCCCAAATTAAGAGGCGAAAACCGCATTTACCGCTTCCTACCCCTTTCTTGCGGGCGGCGCGGGCATCGTCTAACGCTTGAAAGGACGGCCTTGATATAGGGGCCACGACCTTTGGAAAGACGCATGACGCCAACCATCGCCCTTGTGGATGATGACAAGAATATCCTGACCTCCGTATCCATCGCGCTGCAGGCCGAAGGCTTCCTGACGCGCCTCTATTCCGACCCGGAGGCGGCACTGAAGGCGCTTATCGACAATCCTGCCGATCTTGCGGTCTTCGATATCAAGATGCCGGGCATGGATGGGCTGGAACTACTGCGCCGCCTTCGGGAAAAGAACCATATGCCGGTGATCTTCCTGACGTCCAAGACGGACGAACTGGATGAAGCGCTTGGTCTTGCCATGGGCGCGGATGACTATATCGCCAAGCCCTTTTCCCAGCGCCTGCTGATCGCCCGAATCCGTGCCATTCTCCGCCGTTCGGAAGCGAACCGCATGCCCGAATCCGCTGACGAGCCTGCCGCCGACCCGATCGTGCGCGGGCGCCTGGAAATGGATCCGGCTCGTCATCGGGTGAAATGGACGGGGCAGGACGTCACGCTCACCGTCACGGAATTTTTGATCCTCGAAACCCTTGCGATGCGTCCCGGCGTGGTCAAAAACCGCAACCAGCTGATGGACGCCGCTTATCAGGATGACGTCTATGTCGACGACCGCACCATCGACAGCCACATCAAGCGTCTCCGCCGCAAATTCCGCGAGGTTGACCCTGAATTCAACGCAATCGACACCCTCTATGGCGCCGGATATCGCTTCTCGGAAGAATGATTCGCGCGACACGGGGTTGCGCTGGTCTGGCCGCATCAGCCTGACCCCGCGCATCCTTGCGGTCAACGTGTTCGCGCTGGCCCTGCTGGCGGGCGGCTTCTTCTATCTGGACAGCTATCGCACGCGCATCGTCGATGCACGCCTGGAGCAATCCGCGCGAGAGCTGAAGCTGCTCGCGATTGGGCTGGAAACCGCTCCGCCCGATCGGCAGGACCGCCTGATCGCCGCCTATGCCCGGCAGACTGGCGACCGGGTCCGCCGCTATGGACGCGACGGCCAATTGATCGCCGACAGCTTCACCATGGACGCTCCGCGCTATCGCCTGCGCCTGCCATCGGAAGAAGGGTGGCAGCGCCATGTCGCCCGCTTCCTGGACAAGGCTGTCGATCGCATTGTGTTCGCCGACCGGCCCGCCAATTTCGAAGAGCCTGCAAAGGATCAGGCGTACGCTTGGCCCGAATTGGTGCTGGCGCGCAAGACGGGTCGCCCCCAGGCGATGAACCGCTACGCCCCTGATCGCACCTTCATGATTTCGGCTACTGCTGAGGTGAAGGACGGTAGCAGCCTTCTCGCCACCGAAAATGCACGCGACATCACCCGGATCGTCAGGGCCGAGCGATTGCGGCTGGGTATCGTCATCGCCGCTGCGGTGCTGGCGTCGGTACTCCTCTCGCTCTTCCTTGCCCGCACCATAGTGCAGCCGCTTCAACGCCTTGCTCGCGCCGCCGTCCGCGTTCGTCTCGGCCGCGCGCGCGAGGTAACGGTGCCGCGCCTGCCCGAGCGGCGTGACGAGATCGGCATGCTGGCGCGCGCGCTCTCCGACATGAGCCATGCGCTGCGCCAGCGCATCGACGCCACCGACGCGTTCGCCGCCGATGTAAGCCATGAACTGAAGAACCCGATCGCCTCGCTGCGCTCCGCTCTCGATGCGCTCGACCGGGTTGATAAGCCGGAGCTCCGGGCTCAGCTCATGGCCATCGCCCATGATGACGTGCGTCGATTGGACCGCCTGGTCACCGACATCGCCGAAGCCTCCCGCATCGACGCTCAGTTGTCCCGCACCCGCTTCGAACCGATCGATCTCGGACTGTTGATTGAACGGATGGTGGTCGCCCGCGAAGCGCGGGGCGTTCCCCGGGGCATCCGCCTCGCCTTCGCCCGTCCGCGCAAGGATGTCGCCGTCGTGCTGGGCGAGGAGCAGCGGCTGATGCGCGTGCTCGACAATCTGATCGACAACGCCATCTCCTTCTCGCCCGACGGCGGCCTCGTCCAGATCGTTGCCACGGTCGCCGACCATGAAGTGCTGGTCAGCGTCGAGGATGAAGGACCCGGCGTTCCCGAACCGCAGCGGGAACATGTCTTCCGCCGCTTCCACAGCGTCCGTCCGGAGACGGAAAGTTTCGGCAAGCATTCGGGCTTGGGCCTCGCCATAGCGCGCTCCATTGTCGAAGGACATCAGGGCAAAATCAGCATCGCCGACCGCGAAGACAATCAGAGCGGCGCCTGCTTCATGCTGCGCTTGCCCATGGGCGTGGAGCGCGATCCTGGCATTGTCTCGGAATAGGACGTCTGCACCGCCAAATTTTTTGACGCGATGGCCCCAGCGTCCCTTCAATTCGTTTCCCACCAGCCCGGACAAGGTCTAAGAAGAGAGTGGGTATGGTGCGGGAAGAAACAAGCGAAACATTGCACGCGACGAGCGTCGCCATCGGCGGGCGCGCGGTGCTGCTGTGCGGGCCGAGCGGCATGGGTAAGTCGGACCTCGCCCTGCGCCTCATCGACCGCGGCGCCATCCTGGTCAGCGATGATTATACCCTGCTGAAATGGGTCGATGGGCGGCTGGAAGCCACCGCGCCGCAGACCATCACCGGCAAGATGGAAGTACGCGGACTTGGCGTGGTGGACATGCCTTGCATAGATTATGCCCGCGTGGCCCTGATCGTCGATCTGTCCGATGACATCGACCGCATGCCGGCCGATCCGGAAAAACGTGTGATCGCTGGCGCAAAGATACCGGTGGTGCGCCTCGCCGCGCTTGAACCCTCCGCCCCAATCAAGGTCGAACTGGCGCTCAAGACGGTGGGCCTCGCGTGAACGCGCCAACTCCCAAGACCATCCTCCTCGTTTCCGGCCTCTCCGGCGCAGGCAAGACGACTGCGCTCAAGACGCTCGAGGACATGGGCTGGGAAGTTGTGGACAACCTCCCTCTCCTCCTCCTCGAACGGCTGCTCGACACGCCAGTGCCCGCAGGCCACGAGGAGCTCGACGATCGCCCGCTGGCGCTGGGCATCGACGCGCGCACCCGGGGCTTCGACGCTCAGGCGATTGTGCAACGGATAAAAGCGCTACGCACCCGCCGCGGGCATGATGTCGAAACGCTCTTCCTCGATTGTTCCGACATGGAGCTGGAACGCCGCTTCGCCGAAACCAGACGCCGCCATCCGCTGGCATCGGATCGCCCCGCGGCGCACGGCCTTGCGCGCGAACGCGAACTCACCGATCCGCTGCGGCGCTGGGCTACCCATGTCATCGATACGACCAGCCTGACCAGCAACGGCCTGCAGCAGGAGATCCGCAACCGCTTTTCTCGCGATGGCCTGTCCGCGCCGGTCCTGACGATCATGTCCTTCGGCTTTTCGCGCGGCGTTCCGCTCAACGCCGATCTCGTCTTCGACATGCGCTTTTTGCGCAATCCCCATTGGGAACCCGACTTGCGGCCAAAGACCGGCCTCGATGCGGATGTGTCAGCCTATATCGTGGACGACCCCGCTTATGAGGAATCGCTCAGCCGTATAGAGGAATTGCTGGCCCTGCTGCTCCCGCGATATGCTGACAGCGGTAAAAGCTATGTCACGGTTGCTTTCGGCTGCACCGGCGGGCGTCACCGATCGGTCCATGTTGCCGAACGCGTAGCCAAATACTTGCAAGACGCGGGCTTTTCGCCCACGGTCTCGCACCGCAATATGGAATCAGCGCCGCAGGACAGCCTGGAGAAGCGCGAACCGGGAGGCCCGAAAGCACAATCATGAAACAAGTTGGGCCGGCAAATAAATGATTGGACTGGTACTCGTCACCCATGGGTCGCTTGCGACGGAATTTGTCGTGGCGATGGAGCATGTGGTCGGTCCGCAGCAGCAGATCGAAACCATCTGCATCGGTCCGGAAGATGATATGGAAGTGCGCCGCGCCGACATCGCCTCTGCGGTCGCGCGTGTGAATGACGGATCGGGCGTCATCCTGCTGACCGACCTGTTCGGCGGCACTCCCTCCAATCTCGCCATATCATTGTTGAAGGCGGGTGAGATTGAGGTCATTGCGGGCATCAACCTGCCCATGCTCATCCGCTTGGAAAGCGCGCGCAAGGTGATGGACGTGCGCCAGGCCGTCGCCGCGGCGCGGGAAGCGGGGCAGAAATATATCAGCGTTGCATCGGAACTATTGGGTAGCACTACATGAGCGAAATCAGCCAGGAAGTCCGGATCAGCAACAAGCGCGGCCTTCATGCCCGCGCCAGTGCGAAATTCGTGACCTTGGCAAGCGGCCTCCCCGCACAGATCACCGTGCGCAAGGATGGCAGCGAAGTGACCGGCACGTCCATCATGGGCCTGATGATGCTGGGCGCGGCGTTGGGCGATTCCATCGTCATCAGCGCCACGGGGCCGGAAGCGGCGGATTCTCTAGGCAAGCTGGTAACGCTGGTCGAAGATAAGTTCGGCGAAGAATAAACCTTTTACCACCCGCCCCGGCTCGATAGAGAGGCCGCTTCGTTCCCCAACAGGAAGCAAGGCGCAAGTGGCACGCGAAATCACCGGATTTTCCAACCCGCTGGTGAAGCGCGTCCGCAGCTTGCGTGAAAAGAAGTTCCGTAAGGCTGAAGGGCTCTTCCTGGCCGAAGGGCTACGCATACTGACCGAAGCGCGCGAGGAAGGCGTGCTGCCGGAGATGCTTTTCCATGCAGGTTCCAGCCACCCCCTCGCCGCCGAGCTGATCGCCGCCATGGAGGACGCCGGGTCGGACGTCATCGAAACAACGCCCGACATTCTCTCCAAGATTTCGGGCAAGGACAATCCGCAGGCAGTCGTCGGCGTCTATCGCGACCAGCTGACCCCCTTGGCCAAGCTCGACCGGACCAAAGCGGATATCTGGTTCGTCGCCCAATCGCTGCGCGATCCCGGCAATCTCGGCACCATCCTGCGCACCGGCGACGCGGTCGGCGCGGGCGGGCTCATCCTGATCGATGATTGCGTTGATCCTTTTTCGGTGGAGTCCGTGCGGGCGAGCATGGGCGCGCTCTTCACCCAGTCGATCACCCAGGCACGCTGGAGCGAGTTCATGCACTGGCTGCGCGAAGGCCCGGGTGAACTGATCGGCACCAGCCTCAAGGCCACGCATGATTATCAGGAGCCACGCTATCAGAGCCCAAGCTTCCTGCTCGTCGGCAATGAAGCCCAGGGCCTGCCGGAAGCCTATGAGGCCGAATGCGACCTGCTGGTGAAGATGCCGATGCTCGGCAAGGCCGACAGCTTGAACGCTGCCGTCGCCTGCGCCGTGATGGCTTATGAACTGCTCAACCAGAAACGAAAGACATGACAATGGCGCGAGGGGGCGTGCGGGCAATGGAAGCAGCTGTTGGGGAAACGGGCGGAATCGATGCGATGCTGCGCCACAGGCGGGTGCTGGCGGCCAGCCTGATCGGCACGGCGGTCGAATTCTACGACTTCTACATCTACGCGACCGCGGCCAGCCTGGTGTTCGGCCCCCTCTTCTTCCCCGCCACGTCGCCTTCCGCGCAGTTGATGGCGGCCTATGGCAGCCTCGCCCTCGCCTTCTTCGCGCGGCCCCTGGGCGCGGCGGTGTTCGGCCATTATGGCGACCGGATTGGGCGCAAGGCGACGCTCGTCACCTCGCTGATGCTGATGGGCGGGTCGACTTTGGCGATCGGATTCCTGCCGACCTATCAGATGATCGGCTGGTGGGCGCCGCTGATCCTCTGCATCCTGCGCTTCGGCCAGGGTTTTGGCCTCGGCGGCGAATGGGGCGGCGCGGCGCTGCTGGCGGTAGAAAATGCGCCGCCCGGATGGCGCGCGCGTTTCGGCATGTTCCCCCAGCTGGGCGCCCCCGTCGGCTTCCTCGCCGCCAACGGCCTGTTCCTAGTCCTCGGCATGTTCCTTACCGACAAGGATTTCTTCGCTTGGGGCTGGCGCCTGCCCTTCCTCGGCAGCGCGGTGCTGGTGTTCTTGGGCCTGTGGGTGCGGCTCAAGCTCACCGAGACGCCGGAATTTGCCGCCGCCCAAGCCGAAGCCCCGCCGCCCGCCGTACCGCTTGCCGCGCTTTTTTCCGGCCATCTTGGCGCGGCGGTCGCGGGCACCTTCGCGGTCGTCGCCTGCTTTGCGGTCTATTATATCGCGACCGCCTTCGCCCTCGGCTACGGCACCACCACGCTCAAGATCAACCGCGAGACCTTCCTCGCCATTCAGCTGGGCGCGATCCTGTTCATGGCGCTCAGCATCATCATCGCCGGCTGGTGGGCGGACAAGACCAGCCCGACCCGCGTGCTGGTCGTCGGCTGCATCGGCACGGTGGCGATGGGCGTGATCTTCGGCCCCGCCATGGGCACCGGGCAATTGCTGCCGATCTTCCTGATCCTCAGCCTCGCGCTGTTCCTGATGGGCTTCGTCTATGGCCCGCTCGGCGCCTATCTGCCGCACCTCTTCCCGGTGCAGCTGCGCTATACCGGCGCCTCCTTCAGCTTCAACCTGGGCGGCATCATCGGTGGCGCACTGGCGCCGATCGTAGCCACCTGGCTGATTCAGGTGCAGGGGGTCGAGCTGGTCGGCCTCTATATGTCGGCGGCGGCGGCGATCAGCCTCGGCGGACTGTGGTTTACGAGCCGGAAGCCAGCCTGACCCGCGCGCCAGCGGCCCAGCTGGCCTGGTGGTTGGCGGACGCTCCCCCTAGAACCCATTCCGTTCGAGTAGGCTTCGAGCTTGTCGAGAAGCCGTATCGAGAACATGTTGGGTAGCGCCATTTTCTCGACTTCGGTTCTCGACAGGTTCGGACCTCCGCTCGAACCGAAGGGGAATTTAATTACGCCAGCCGTTGGTCATAGCCCCCAAACAGAAAAAGGCGGCGTCCCACCGGACACCGCCTTTCCCTTTTCATGTCCCGTCAGCGACAGGAACCGAAGATCAACCCTCGGTGCGGACGTCGCGGCGCTCGGCGATGCGAGCGCGCTTGCCGGTGCGGCCGCGCAGATAATAAAGCTTCGCACGACGCACGACGCCACGACGGACGACGGTGATCGAATCGATGTTCGGCGAATAGAGCGGGAAGACGCGTTCCACACCCTCACCGAACGAAATCTTGCGCACGGTGAAGTTGCTGCCCATGCCCTTGTTCGAGCGGGCGATGCAGACGCCTTCATAATTCTGGACGCGGCTACGGTCACCTTCGATGACCTTCACGCCGACGCGCAGCGTATCACCCGGACGGAATTCCGGAATATCCTTGGCGAGAGCCGCGATATTCTCGGCCTCGATCTGCTGGATCAAGTTCATGATCTTAGTCCTGTTTTTCGCGTTGCGCACCAGAGGGCGGCTGGTCCCGAACGCCGATATGACGTTCCCAAAGGTCCGGCCGCCTTAGCCGTGTGTCATCCTCCGCCCTTTGTTTCCGCCAGGCGGCGATCTTCGCATGATCCCCCGATCGCAACACTTCAGGGATCGTGCGCCCTTCCCATTCAACAGGTCGGGTATAGTGCGGATATTCGAGAAGGCCGCTTTCGAAGCTCTCTTCATCCCCACTTGAAGCCGCGCCCATTACTCCGGGAAGCAAGCGAATGCAAGCATCCAGCAGCATCAACGCGCCCATCTCTCCGCCGGACAGAATGATGTCACCCATGCTGATCTGCTCGACCGGGCGAGCCTCGAAAATACGCTCGTCAAAGCCTTCGAACCGGCCGCATAGCAGGGTCGCACCGGGGCCGGCGGCCAACTCGCGCACGCGGGCCTGCGTGATCGGCGCGCCGCGCGGCGTCATGGCGATGACGGGCAGGTCGGGGCCTGTCTCCAACGCCTGATCAATGGCTAGGCCAAGGATGTCGGCGCGCAGCACCATGCCTGCGCCACCACCCGCAGGCGTATCATCAACGGTCCGATGCTTATCCGTGGCAAAGTCGCGGATGTGGATAGGATCGCAGCTCCACTTGCCCTCGGCCAGTGCACGCCCCGCGAGCGACACGCCAAGCGGGCCGGGAAACATCTCCGGGTAGAGGGTCAGTATCTGCGCGCGAAAGTTCAAGCCTTACGCGCCTTGAGCCATGCCCCCGCCATGCCGCCGAGCAGCGAGACCCCTCCTCCGACGATCAGGGCAATGCCGATCGCGCGCAGCAGGTCGGCGAAAGGTCGCTCGGGGTGCATCAGCGAGGGCAACAGGAAGAACATCGGAATGGGGATGATCAAAGCGATCGCTGCGGCGATCTTCAAACCGCGCGACCAAGCCATGGTAAAAAGCCGCCACCCGGCGGCAACCATCAGAAGCAGATAGAGAGCAGCAAGAATTTTCGGCATCAGTTCGACCTGCTGTCAGACGGCAAAAGCGGCATCGATGACGGCCTGCTCGTCCGTGATGGTCACGGCGTGCATCGGCACCATGAAGCGCTTGCCCTTTTTCCCATCCGCCGCTGGCCGCTCGACCTCGATGATGTCACCCGCGCCGAAATTCTCGACCGCGACGATATGGCCCAGCCCTTCGCCCTCGGTGGACGAACAGGGAAGGCCGATCAGGTCAGCATGATAATACTCGCCCTCCCCCAAGGGAGGAAGAGCAGACCGCGGCACCGTAAGCTCGGTCCCACGCAGGGCTTCGGCCAAGGAGCGGTCGCCAATCTCGGCAAATCGCGCGACGGCGCCGTTCGGGCCGGGGCGCACCGACTTCAAGGTCAGCGTGCGCCCCGCCGCATCGAAGCTCCCATAGGATTTAAGGGCCTCAGACCCCTCTCCAAAGAGCTTCAGACGGACGTCGCCCGCCACCCCATGAGCGCCGATGACGACGGCGAGAGTGACGGGCTTGTCAGTCAAGGGGTTCAGCCCTCGGCCTGCTCTTCGGCAGCAGCAGCTTCGGGAGCAGCTTCTTCAGCGACCGGAGCTTCTTCCACGGCCGGAGCGGCAGCGGCTTCAGCAGCGGCGGCCTTGGCAGCTTCAGCAGCTTCGGCGGCTTCCGCAGCCTTGGCAGCACGGTCTTCGGCGCGATCCTTGGCCTTCTGGCCCGGCTCAGCCTTGTTCGGGTTGTTGCGGGCAGGACGTTCCTTCACGCCAGCGGCGTCGAGGAAGCGTGCAACGCGGTCGGTCGGCTGGGCACCGGCGGCAACCCAATGCTTCGCGCGCTCGACGTCCAGAACGACGCGCTTTTCGTCGCCCTTGGGCAGGACGGGGTTGTAGCTGCCGATGCGCTCGATGAACTTGCCGTCACGCGGCGCGCGGCTGTCGGCCACGACGATGCGGTAATAGGGACGCTTCTTGGAACCACCGCGCGAAAGACGAATGGACGTTGCCATGGATACCTGACCTTACCTTTCTGACTTGATATAATTAATTGAAAACGCTTATTTCTTCATGAAATTTTGAAATCCGGGCGGAAGATTGGGCATGTTGCCGCCCAGCCCCGGCAGTCCCTGTGGAGGCGCGCCGCCACCGCCCAGCATGCCGTCAAGGCCACCCCCGGTGAACATCTTGGCCAGCCCCTTGAGACCGCCCATCTTGCGGATTTTCTTCATCGCCGTTTCCATCTCCTGATGCATTTTCAGGAGCTTGTTGACTTCCTGCACCGTGGTGCCGGAGCCCTTGGCGATACGTATCTTGCGCTTGGCGTTGATCAGCGCGGGCTTCTCGCGCTCCTTCAGCGTCATCGATCCGATCATTGCGTCGAGATGGATCAGCGTCTTGTCGTTCGCGCCGCTATTGGCCATCGCCTGTTGCGCCTTCTTGAGGCCGGGCAACATACCGGCGAGCGCACCCAGACCGCCCATGCGACGCATCTGGTTGAGCTGCGAACGCAGGTCGTTCATGTCGAACTGACCTTTGGCCATTTTCTTGGCGAGCTTGTCGGCTTCCTCGGCGTCGATGCTCTCGGCCGCTTTCTCGACCAGCGAGACGACGTCGCCCATGCCCAGGATGCGCTGCGCGACACGCGCCGGATGGAAGGGCTCGATCGCGTCGAGCTTTTCGCCAGTGCCCGCGAACTTGATCGGACGGCCGGTAACCGCGCGCATCGACAGCGCCGCACCACCGCGCGCATCGCCGTCCATGCGGGTCAACACCACGCCGGTCAGCGGCACCTGCGCGGTAAAGCTGGTCGCGACATTGACTGCGTCCTGGCCGGTCAACGAGTCGACCACCAGCAGGATTTCCGCCGGGTTGGAGACTTGGGCGACCGCCTTCATCTCGTCCATCAGCGCCTGATCGACGTGCAGACGGCCGGCGGTGTCGAGCATCACCACATCGAAGCCCTGGAGCTTCGCGGACTGGAGCGCCCGCTTGGCGATCTCGACCGGCTGCTGGCCCGGCACGATCGGCAGGGTCGCCACATCGGTCTGGGTGCCCAGCACCGCCAGCTGCTCCTGCGCAGCCGGGCGCTGGACGTCGAGCGACGCCATCAGCACCTTCTTGCGCTCTTTTTCCTTAAGGCGCTTGGCGATCTTCGCGGTGGAGGTGGTCTTACCGGAGCCCTGAAGGCCGACCATCATGATGACCGCAGGCGGGTTCACATCGATCAGCAGCTCGGACGTTTCAGCGCCCAGCGTTTCGGTGAGCGTGTCCGAGACGATCTTGACGACCATCTGCCCCGGAGTGACCGATCGCAGCACATCGCTGCCAACCGCTCGCTCGGTCGCCTGATCGACGAACTGACGGACGACGGGAAGCGCGACGTCGGCTTCGAGAAGCGCGATTCGCACCTCGCGCATCGCGGCGCGGACATCGTCCTCCGTCAGCGCACCGCGCCCACGCAGCTTGTCGAATACCCCACTGAGACGATCGCTTAGCGAATCGAACATCATCACCTCATTTGGGCCGAAAAGCCCGGAAAACTGCGCCTACCCCGCAAAACGACAAAATCGCCGGCGGGCGAAAACTCGCCGGCCAGCGTCCATCCGGTGCTCCCCTATGAGCGCCATGGATCTGTCAGGGTATCGGACGGCAAGCCGCCTGATTGCGAGGAGGCCTTTAGCGCATGGTGGGTCAGGACGCAACTATCCGTTCCCTTGTCACCCCGGGCTTGACCCGGGGTCCCGCTTTCTTGCTTCTCCACTGCAGCAGTCGAATGAAGCTGGACCCCGGATCAAGTCCTGGGTGACGGAAGTTGGCAAAAATCCGGTCAAGCGCTGCTCTGGCCTTTTCCCCCCGCACCCCCTACATGCGCGCGCATTATGGGACGCTTTTCAAAGATGCACGGCCTCGGCAACGATTTCGTCGTGATCGACGCGCGCGAGGCTACGCTCGACATGACCCAGGCGCGCGCGCAGGCGATTGCCGACCGTCACGCCGGGATCGGCTGCGACCAGCTGATCCTGATCGGCCAGTCGGACCGTGCCGATGTCTCTATGCGCATCTTCAACAGCGACGGCAGCGAAGTGGAAGCGTGCGGCAACGCCACCCGCTGCGTTCCCCTGTTCGTCGGGCGCGACGTGCTGATCGAAACGAAGGCCGGGCTGCTCGATGCAAAGGGAGTCGAAGGCGGCGCAAGCGTCGATATGGGCCAGCCCCGGCTGGAATGGGACGCCATCCCCCTCGCCTACGCCATGGATACGCTGGCTATGCCGGTCAGCTGGGAAGACCTGCCCGCGCCAGTTGCCGTCAATGTCGGCAACCCGCACGTCATCTTTTTCTGTGACGATATGAACGGTGTGAACTTCGAGCGTTTGGGACCGATGATCGAGACCGATCCGCTGTTCCCCGCGCGTGTAAATGTGAACTTCGCGCAGGTCGTAGGCGAGAACCACATCCGCCTGATCGTCTGGGAACGGGGGGCAGGATTGACCCGCGCGTGCGGCACGGGCGCCTGCGCAACAGCGGTAGCAGCGGTGCGGCGCAAGCTGGTGAGCGGACCGACTCGGATCACCTTGCCCGGCGGCGATCTGCTGATCGAATGGGCTCCGGGCGGCTCGATCCGCATGACAGGCCCTGCCACTCATGTCTTCGATGGCGAGGCTGACTGGGCGCGCTTTTGAAGATGAGCGGGCCGCAGATCATCACCCTGGGCTGCCGCCTCAACATCGCCGAGAGCGAGGCGATCCGCGAAATGGCGGGCGATGAGGACGACCTGGTGGTCATCAACAGCTGTGCCGTCACGGCGGAAGCAGTCCGGCAAACGCGCCAGGCGATAAGGCGGGCGCGGCGTGAACGGCCCCGTGCCCGCGTCATCGTGACAGGCTGCGCGGCGCAGACGGAACCCGAAACCTTCGCAAACATGGCCGAGGTGGATGCCGTCATCGGCAATCGGGAGAAGATGGCGGCCCATCACTATTCGTCATCCCAGCGAAAGCTGGGATGTCAGGCAGCAGTTCTTGACTCCCGACACGAGACCCCAGCTTTCACTGGGGTGACGAATGGGCTTGAGATGACGGACAAGGTCCAAGTCTCCGACATCATGGCCGTGCGCGAAACCGCCCCCCATATGGCGAGCGCCTTCGCCGAACATGCCCGCGCCTTTCTGGAGGTGCAGAATGGCTGCGACCACCGCTGCACCTTCTGCATCATCCCTTATGGGCGCGGGAACAGCCGCTCGGTCCCGGCAGGCGCAGTGATCGATAAAGCCCGCGAACTGGTGAACACGGGCTATAAGGAGATCGTGCTGACGGGCGTGGATGTCACCAGCTATGGGCCCGATCTACCGGGATCGCCCTCTCTCGGCCTCCTGATAGAACGCATCCTCAACGCCGTGCCGGACCTGCCGCGCCTGCGCCTTTCCTCACTCGACAGCGTCGAAATCGATGATCGGCTCTTCGACCTGCTTGCGCGCGAGCCTCGCATGATGCCGCACCTGCACCTGTCGCTGCAGGCAGGCGACGACATGATCCTCAAACGCATGAAGCGCCGCCACAGCCGGGCCGACGCGATCCACATCGTAGAACGGCTGAAGGCGGTCCGGCCGGACATCAGCATCGGCGCTGACATCATCGCAGGCTTCCCGACAGAAGATGACGCAATGTTCGAAAACAGCCTCAGACTGGTCGAACAGTGCTCCATCGTGCACGGCCATATCTTCCCCTATTCGCCGCGAGAAGGTACGCCAGCAGCGCGCATGCCGCAGGTCGATCGCGCCATCGTCAAGGCACGCGCCACCCGCCTGCGAACCGCTTGCGAGGTGCAGCGGCAAAGCTGGCTTGGCGACCTCGTCGGCTCGGTGCAATCCGTGCTGGTGGAGCGGAACGGCCTTTCAGGACATGCCGAAAATTTCGCCCCGGTACGCTTCGCCGAGCCGCAATCCCCTTCGTCCATCATATCCGCGCGCATCATAGCCCTTGAGAATGGCGTCCTGATCGCGCAAGAGGCCGCCAATGACTGATGAACCCGGCAGCAGCTGGCGCGACCGCCTGTTCGGCGGGCTGAAGCGCACATCCGACAAGCTCGGCGAGAATCTGACCGGCCTTTTCACCAAGGCGGCGCTCGATGAACAGACATTGGACGAGATTGAGGAAGCGCTCATCGTCAGCGACCTTGGCCCCGCCATGGCTGCACGCGTGCGGGACCGCCTTTCCGAAGGCCGCTACAACAGGGAACTGACCGAAGAATATCTGCGCGAGATCATCGCGGAGGAGATCGAGAAGGTTCTCGCTCCTGTTGCCCGCCCGCTGGAGATCGAGGCTTTTCCCCGCCCCCAGGTCATTCTCGTCATCGGTGTCAACGGCTCCGGCAAAACCACGACCATCGCCAAGCTCGCCAACCTGTTTCTTGAGCAGGATTATGGCGTGATGCTGGCGGCGGGCGACACCTTCCGCGCCGCGGCGATCGGTCAACTCAGGGTCTGGGCCGATCGGTTGGGCATCCCCATCGTCGCGGGCAAGGAAGGCGGAGACGCGGCCGGCATCGTCTTCGACGCGGTGAAGCAGGCTACGGCAACCGGCATCGACGTACTGATCGTCGATACGGCAGGCCGCCTGCAAAACAAGACCGAGCTGATGGACGAACTGTCGAAGATCAGGCGCGTCCTTGGCCGATTGAACCCGGCAGCGCCGCATGACGTTGTCCTGGTGCTGGATGCCACGACCGGACAGAACGCGTTGAGCCAGATCGAGGTGTTCAAAGAATTTGCGCAGGTGACCGGCCTGGTCATGACCAAGCTGGACGGCACTGCGCGCGGCGGCGTCCTAGTGGCGGCGGCCGAGAAATATCGCCTGCCCATCCACGCGATCGGCGTCGGCGAAAGGATCGAGGATTTGCGGCCGTTCGATCCCAGCGACATGGCGCGAGCTATCGCCGGGACGGCTTATGCACGTTAAACCCATGGTCGTGACGCTAGCGGAGGCCGTGACCTCGCGCCTCTTGGGCACAATCCAGCCTCACGAGATCCCAGATTCCGCTGGGCTGACGGAGTAAGCACATATGGCCGACACCAAGCCCACCCATGGCGGCAATCTCAGCCTCGCGCTGGACTTCGGGCCCCTTCTCGTCTTCTTCCTGACCTACAAGGGCGCAGGCTGGCTCTGGGGCGCCAACAATCCGATCACCGCCATGTCGATCGGCACCGCCGCCTTCATGGCCGCGATCGTCATCGCCGTCATCATCTCCAAGGTTAAGCTGGGCCGCGTATCGCCCATGCTGTGGCTTTCGGCGATGCTGATCCTCTTCTTCGGCGGGCTCACCATCTATTTCCACGATCAGCGCTTCATTCAGATCAAGCCCACGATCATCTACAGCTTCTTCGCACTGATGCTGTTCGGCGGGCTGCTGCGCGGCAAGGCGCTGCTCAAATATCTGCTTCAGGCGGCCTATGATGGTCTGACCGATGAAGGCTGGCGCAAGCTGTCGCGCAACTGGGCATTCTTCTTCGTCGCCATGGCGATCGTCAATGAAGCCATGCGCCGGTCGATGAGCTTCGATGCCTGGCTGGCGATCAAGGTGTGGGGCGTCACGATCGTATCGATCCTCTTCGCCGCTGCTAACATTCCCATGCTGATGCGGCACGGCCTCGCGCTCGGCAAGACACTCGACAGCGAAGAAATCGGCGAAACCACTCCTCCGCAGGGTTGAGAAACGCTCCAATCATTCAAATCGGGCGAGGTCAGACATATTGCCGACCTCGCCCGCAGTGAACAGACGCGTATCCCGTCAACCGCCGTTGAAGTTGACCATGCAATAGAGCATCGGCAGCGACAGCAGCGTGTTGGTGCGTGAGAAGATCATCGCGGTAGTCGCGGCCTTCGCCTTCACCGCATCTTCAGCGGGAACGATGCCCAACGCCTTCTTCTGGTTCGGCCAGATGATGAACCAGACGTTGAAGGCCATGATCAGCGCCAGCCACATGCCGATGCCGATGAGCACGAAGCCGGTGGTAAGCGTCAGCGCTTCCACCAGATAGGCGCTGCGCCACGCAATGATGGCCCCTGTCAGCACCGTGAACGCCGCGCCCCAACGGAAGAAGAACAGAGCTGAGGGCGCGATGAATTTGGATACGCCAGGCTTCAGTTCCGCCGGGACTTTCGGCATCGTCGGGATCTGAACGAAGTTGAAATAATAAAGCAGCCCGATCCACGTAATGCCGAAGAACAGGTGGAGCCAGCGCAGGATCGCCTGTTCCGGAATGGTGTTCGCGGGCACCGCGAAAATCACCGCCAGCGCGAGCACGAGCCCGACGACAAGCACGAGATGCAAATTGCCGAAGAATTTTGCCATTTATCCTACCCCCATTTCGGGCGGCCGTTTGCAGGCTGCCTGACCGGCGATGCTAAGTCATCATTACGCCCCTGTCACATGGATAATTCCGTCCATTTAAAAGAAAATATGCTGTTTTCTGCAGCGCGATAAGGCTGCTAGGGGCGAGGAGCTTTCCGGCCGCCCTATCGTTGAGCGGCCATCCATCCAAGAACCCGAGGAGTTCCGACATGGCCTTTGTTCTGCCCGACCTTCCCTATACCAAGGACGCCTTTGGCGACATTCTTTCCGCAGAAACCTTCGACTATCACCATGGCAAACACCA
Source organism: Sphingobium tyrosinilyticum (assembly GCF_042654265.1). Lineage (NCBI taxonomy): Bacteria > Pseudomonadati > Pseudomonadota > Alphaproteobacteria > Sphingomonadales > Sphingobiaceae > Sphingobium > Sphingobium tyrosinilyticum. Next base: position 133,304 of record NZ_JBHSFZ010000005.1, read on the forward strand.
TAATGCCTATGTGACCAAGGCCAATGAACTGGTCGCCGCCGACCCTGCACTTCAGGGCAAGTCGCTGGTCGAACTAATCCGCACCACTAAGGGCGCGCTGTTCAACCAGGTTGGCCAGATCTGGAATCACAGCTTCTACTGGCTGTCGCTCTCGCCCCAAAAGAAGCAGCCGACCGGCACGCTGCTCAACCTCATCAACGAAGGCTTCGGTTCGGTCGATGCCTTGATCGAGAAGCTTAAGGCGGAAGCCGTCGGCCATTTCGCCAGCGGTTGGGCTGCGCTGATCCTGAACGAAGGCAAGCTGGAAGTGACCAGCTATCATGACGCCGACACGCCCGTCGCACATGGCCATACGCCGCTGCTGATCCTCGATGTGTGGGAACATGCCTATTATATCGACTATCGCAACCTGCGCCCCAACTATGCCGATCGGGTGCTGAAGGAAGCGATCGATTGGGACTTCGTCGCGCAGAACCTTGATGGCGAAGGCGTGAGCCGCGCCGATCAGCCCGGCTGATCCCTGCTGCCGCCCTCCGCTTATGACGAGCGGTGGGCGGCCTTGCTCGCTAAATCGGCCTTTTCCAACCTTTTCTTAACGCGCTTGGCCGACAAGCTTCTTGACGAAGCATGGAAGCGGCAAATGGACCTTGAGCTATTACAGAGTCAGCATGACGCAGTCGATGTACTGGCTGAACGGCTCCTCCTGGCGGTTACGGACGAAAGCAATCCGCAACCTCTAGGCACTTTGCGCTGGCAATTCGCTCGCCAGCTTATGGCGCATCTCGCGCTTGAAGATAAGATCTTCTATCCGTCGATGCAGCGGCAGGCCCACGGTTCACTGCGTGATACTGCAGCAAGATTGCAGGTCGAAATGGAGCCTTTGGCGCTATCATTCTCGCATTATATGGCGCGATGGAGCGACGACCGGATTGCCCGCGAATGGCGCGACTTTTGCCGTGAAACCCGCCACATGATCGAGGCGATAACCCATCGCATGCGGAAAGAAGAGCGGCTGCTGATGCCTCTCATCGTTGAAGCTGGACTAGAGCCGCCCCAAGCTAGACGCGTGGGCTGATCTCGCCCGGCTTCGGAGTGAGCCCCAACGCCTCCGCCAGTTCATCCAGATCAGCGCCGCGCCGCACCAGCAGCCAGTCACGCGCCTGCGCCCCATTCACCACTGTCACAGCGCCCTTCGGGCAAGCACCCAGGCAGTTCACCTCGATTATGCCCGCCGCAGCCTTACGCCCCTTTTTAAGCGAAAGCTGCCTACGCAGCGCCTTGGCCAAGCGTTCGCCACCATCAGGACCGAAGCCGCCATCCAGCTTTTTGGAGCATTTGCGGCAGATCAGGACCGTATTTTGCCAATTCGACCTGACATGATCCTTCAATCCGCCGGCTCCCGGGGCTTCCAGCTGCGCCGCTCCTCAGCCGAGCGCAACACCTCATAAGCGGCCTGGATAGTGTGAAAGCGGATCGCAGCCTCCGCATCGCCGGGTTTCACATCCGGATGATTTTCCTTCGCCAGCCGTCGCCAGCTTTTCTTCACCGCTTCGAAATCGGCGTCATCCTCAAGTTCCAGCGCTTTTAGCGCATGCAACTCGTCCCGCGACCGGCTGCCGTCGCCCGGTCCTCCCCAGCCATGATAGGCGCTGCTCTGAAATCCGCTGGAGTCGCGGCGCTCCGCCCTCTCTCGTTGCTCTCGTTCTTCCTGATCCAGGCCCTGAAAATAGTCCCAGTTCCGGTTATATTCGGCCGCATGGTCGGTGCAGAAATACCAGCGCTCGCGGCTGTTGGGGGACTTGGGGGCGGGGCAATCGCCGGGCCTGTCGCAACCATGCCGATCGCAGAGGCGCACCTGCTGCGCCTCACGCGATGAGCCGTAGCTGCGCCAGCGGGGAAAGCCCCAGTCATTTGATCGGCTGCTTCTTGCCATCGTTCCAAATTAGGCAGGCCGCAGGCGGAACGCCACCCCGGCAGTTGATTTTTCGGCCGCATGGGCCCGCTTCAATCCTCCCTGAGCGAAGCATCGGGCAGATTGAAATGCCAGAGGGCCTGTAAGCCGGGTTCTGTTCTCTCCTTGCGGGGAGTGGCGACCATTCCTCTAGGGGACGGATTGCTCCGTCCCTCAAGCAACCAACCCGGGCGGTCTCAGCCGAAATCAGCCTAGCAGTCAAGCTGCGCGCCGCCCCTATTCGGTCTTGCTCCCGGTGGGGTTTACCGTGCCGCCTTCCGTTGCCGGAGACGCGGTGCGCTCTTACCGCACCCTTTCAATTTCGCTGGACCGAAGTCTTAGCGACCTGCTTTCTGTTGCACTGTCCCTTGGATCACTCCAGCCGGCCGTTAGCCGGCACCGTTATTTCGTGGAGCCCGGACTTTCCTCGCCGTGGAAGTTACCCGCCACGCCGCGGCCGCCCGGCCCTCTGGCATCACCCTCTATACAGACAGCTAGGGCGTCAGTCATCCCCCCTCGGCTTGGGTAGCAGCAGGGCCAGCAGGATGGCTCGGCACTCCCCGTCGATGACTCCATCGATCAGTTCGGGGCGGAAGCGTCGCTGGAAGGCCACGACAGCCGCTTCGGGCTCCGCAATGTCATAGCCGAAGCGTTCGAGCGCCAGCATGAAGGCGCTGTCGCTCCAAAGCGGATCCATGAGATTCTTGGTCGGACGAGGCAGCGCCAACCGCAGCCGGGAAAGCTGTCCCCACGGGAAAAGCTCGCCCGGGTCTTGCTTGCGGGCAGGAGCGACATCGCTGTGGCCCACGATATTGCCGCGCGTGATGCCATGGCGCTGCACAATCTCATGCATCAGCGGGATCAGCGATCCGATCTGCGCGTCGGGGAATCCCCGATATCCCCATTCATGGCCGGGATTGACGATCTCGATCCCGATGCTCGCCGAATTTACGTCATCGATACCGCGCCAGTGCGACCGGCCCGCATGCCAGGCGCGCTTGGTTTCATCGACCATTCGGACGATCTCGCCCTCCTCGGTAACGACATAATGAGCCGACACCTTCGATTCAGGACTCACCAGCCAGTTGATTGCGCTCTGCGCGTCCGGCATGCCGGTATAGTGCAGCACCAGCATCGATATGGGCAGCTTGCGATCGTCGAAATTAGGCGACGGCGTGTCGATCATCGGAATGTCGCTCATCGGAAAGCCAGTCACCACCATCTGTCTTCGTTGCAGCGCGTCGGTCCGCAACAGCTGACAGACAATGGCCGAGAGCGCTCGGCCGATCAAGCGCGAGCGGATCTGTCCTGTGTCGATGGCGGCCAGTGCGCCGAGTGCAGTTGGTCAGATTGCGCGGCGGAGGGCCTCGCTACAGCTCCGCTCCTGACGGCGGGCATATGCGCCGCGGAAGTCGGGATGGGGTATGAAATCGTCGCTGTGGCCGATTACCGTCTCCCCTGCTCCCAGCAGAAGCACAGATTGTTCATGGCTGTGACGAGTCAGCAGCCGGAACACATGCTGCCGACGCTCCTGCGTGAAATAAAGGAGCACGTTGCGGCAAAGCAGTAGATCATATTCGCCTGACGGAGCCTTGGCATCGAACAGATTGTCGGTCCGAAAATCGATCATCCGGCGCAACTCCGGACTGGCGCGCCAATTGTCGCCGACCGGCTCGAACCATTTGATGAGGTCGCCCACCGCCAGCCCACGCTGCACGTCCATTTGGGAAAAGATGCCGTTACGGGCCTGCTCTATGGCTGCGGTCGAAATGTCGGTCGCCAGAATTTCGATACGCCAGCCGCGCCACCGCGCCATGTCGTTGCGCAGCTGGATCGCCAGAGAATAGACTTCCTGACCGGTGGAACAGCCGGCACTCCAAACCCGCAATACCCTGTCGCGCCGATCCGCATGAATCGCAGGCAAAACTTGGCGATGGATCATGTCGAAGATCTGGAGATCGCGGAAAAAGCTGCTTTCATTGTTGAGCAGCGCATTGACCACCTGGTCCTCCAAGGCGGAGTCGCGATTACTCAGCAGGCGCGCCGCCAGATCGTCCATATCGGCAAGGCCGTTGGCGCGTATCACGGGCTTCAGCGCAGTCTCCATGCGCCACGCCCGGCTTTCGGACAGGATTTGGCCGGTACGCGCCTCCAGCAACGCGGAAAAGATGCGAGCCGCGCCGCGAGAGGATGATTCAGTCGAAAGGGTCAATGTTTCAAACCTCTGCTCTTTCCGCGCCGCGCGACGAAATCCATGATGGCATAGGGGTCCAGCAACGCGCAGCTCAGGCCCGCTGCAGCTACCGACCCGGGCATGCCCCAGACGACGCTGCTCGTTTCATTCTGCGCCACGATCCAGCCGCCCGCGGCGACGATGTCATGCCCGCCGACTGTGCCGTCGCGGCCCATGCCGGTGAGCACGATTCCCGCGGCCCCCGGCCCGTAGGCTTCAGCCATGCTGGTGAACATCGGATCAACGCCCGGCAAATTGCCCGCGGCCGTCCGCTGAGGGTTCAGCGTCACCATCACTCGCCCGTAAAGACCCCGGCGCACCTGCAAATTGGCGTCGCCCGGCGCGACATAGACCGTGTTGGGCGCCAGCAACTCTCCCTGCTCGCCGACCTTCACCCGCAGGCTGGTCATCCGGGCAAGCTGTTGCACGAAATAGGATGTGAAGCTGGCCGGCAGATGCTGTGTTAGCAGAATCGGCACTCCTGGGGGCTCCGACATGCCCGCAAACAACTGTCCTAAAGCATGGATGCCCCCGGTCGACGCGCCGATGCCCAGGCAGGCCAGTGGAGCGCTTGCCTGTGTCGCCGCTCTCAGGACCGGCGGGCTGTTCTCAAGCGGAACGGAATTGGCGCTGAATAGGCGGGACAGCCGCTCGATCAGCGATCGGGGAAATGCCTCGCCGAAGCTGCCGCTGCCAGGCTTCGCGAATATATCGCTCGCGCCTAGCGCCAACGCCTCGATCGCCGCCCCGCTGCCTTCCTCGCAATTGCCCGACAGGATGACCACCTTCCCGTGCGGGTTGGCGCGCAGAAAGGCCGGCAGGGCCGATAGACCGCTTTGCCCCGGCAGTTCGATGTCCAGCAGGATCAGATCGACTTCGTGCCCGGCCAGATAGCACAGCGCATGTTCAGCGCTGTTGGTCTTGTGAACCACGGAAAAGGCGGGATCGCTGTTCAATATCCGCTCGATCACCGTTCGCACGACGACCGAATCATCGACAACCATCGCGCGGACCTGCGGTCTGCTGTGGCTTGCCATGATCGGCGTAACGGCGGCCATTGGGGAACTTTCGAACGGAATGAACAGGAGAAGCGGAGCGGTACCGAAGCTAGATGACGCCGACGATCGCCAGCTTGCTTTCCAGCGTCTCGCGATCAAATGGCTTCATCACATATTCGTCGGCCCCGGCTTCCACCGCCGCCTTGATGTGGCTGATGCCATTCTCGGTGGTGCAGAAGATGATCTTCGGCCGCGCGGCGACCTTCGCTGTGGACAATGCCTGGAGAAATTCCATGCCGCTCATGACCGGCATGTTCCAGTCGAGCAGGACCACGTCCGGTGCCGCCGCTTCGCACTGGGTCAACGCATCTTGTCCATCGACGGCCTCGCTCACCGACAGATCGAGCGATTCCAATATATGCCGCGCAACTTTACGAATGACCTTGGAATCATCCACTACCAGGCAGTTTTTCATGAAGCGTCCCTTAGATTTTTCTTCCTGTGAAGAAGTGATTAGTCGCCAAAGCCGAGTAATTCGTAAACGGCTTGAAAATTATGCAGCCTGCGCCAGCAAACCCGTTTCGATAAAGCTGGCGAGTGAAACGAGCAGGTGCGGGTGCCCATATTGTTCGACGATCGCCAGCGCGTAAGGCGCCCAGGCGCGATCAAGCTGGCCACGGAGGGGCAGGTTGCCTTCGGGCACCTGGCAGATGTCGTGCACGGCATCGACCATCAGGCCATAGCTGTGCCCGCTAATGTCGGCGATGATCGCCAAGCCTCGCTGAAGCAACGGCGTGGGTGCGCCACAGATCAGGGCGGGAACGTCGATGATCGTGAGCACGCGGCTGCGCAGGGCCGAAAGTCCCGCCACATGCGCGGGCATGCCTGGTACGGGTGAGATGTCGGCAAGCTTCACTACCGCCTCCACCTCTTGAGCGGCGACGGCGACGCGTGTGCCCGCCAGGGTCGCCAGAAGATAAAGCTGGTCCATGGCCGTCTCCTTAACGCCGCGCGCCGCTGATGGCCGCCATCAACGCGTCCTGATCATAGCGGTAGATACTGCTGTCTTTCGGCCCAGCCGGTCTCGGCGAAGCGCGCAACTGCACGACGCGGCAGCCCAATGTCTCGGCCGCCTGCGACATCTCACCTTCCGAACACAGCACCACATCGGCCGGATCGACGGCAGCTTCCTCGGGCAGGCCAAGAACGACCTCATGCCCCGCCTGCCGCAACAGGGGCGCCAATATCTCACGCGTCCAGCCATCCTGGCTATCCACCAACACGCATCGGCCTCGCGCCCGCTCCACAATTGGGCCGTCAGGCAAGGCGGCGAACAAGGCGAAGGGATTGAGCACCTCCAGATGTTCTCTATCGATCACCGCGACACCGCTAAGCAGTCCATGCATAGCGACCATGTCGGGGACGACCGGCATTTCCACGATGTCGAGGACCGCCGCGACCGGATAACAGGCTTCCTGCCTGTCATCGCGAAGGCGCAGCGCAGATACATGATCGATCGCAAAGCTATGCGCTCCATTGACGACCGGCACCAGCCTGCCGTCGAGCCGTACGAAGGCATGACCGCCCGACCGCCCGAACAGCGCCGCATCGATATCCTCGACCCTTTCGACCAGTGACAGCTTGATGAGCCGCTTCTCACCCGACAATTCCTCGAAGCGGAGAGCCGGGACCATCTCGACCCTGGCAGCCCGATCGTCATCCTCCTCCACCTCACGGGCCGCCCGTTCATCGATAATGTTCGGCAAACAGGCGGCGTTGGCCAGGCCCGCCGCATCTAGCAGCAGCATCGGCTTTCCATTGTCCGGCAACGTCATGCCTGCATAGACGCCCGTCGCCATCACGAGCGGAGAGGCCGGACGTATAACCAATTCCTCATGATTATCGACAGCGGCGACGCCTAACGCAAAGGGAACGCCGGTGGCGGAACGCACGACCATGATCGCACGGGGTCCAGTCTGGACGGACTTTTGCATTCCCAGCACATCTTCCAGATCGATCATGGAGTGCCGCACTGATCGAATCGTCGCGATCTTGGCGCCGCCCACCTCCGCGACATGCAGCGTTTCATTATTATCGTGTAAAATCTCGACGACAGCTGCACGCGGGATGGCGAAATGCAGCCCGCCCGACCGTATGATGAGGCCCGGAATAATCGTCAGCGTCAACGGCACGCGCAGCACGATGCGCAGACCACGGCCGAGCTGATTGTAAAGTGCAATCACGCCGCCGATGCGCTCGACATTGGCGCGTACCACATCCATTCCGACGCCCCGGCCCGAAATGGCGGTGACGGCCTGCGCAGTCGATAAGCCCGGCTGGAAGATGAGGTCCAGCTTCTCCGCCTCGCTCATCTTGGCCGCCATGTCGCGTGACAGCTTGCCCGCGGCGACTGCCTTTTCCACCAGCCGCCCAGTATCGATGCCGCGGCCGTCATCGCTGATTTCGATCACGATCTGGTTGCCCGACTGCCGCGCCTGCAGCCTCAGATTGCCCGCTTCTGGCTTACCCAGCGCACGGCGCTGCTCTGGTGTCTCGATGCCATGATCTATGCTGTTGCGCACGATATGGGTGAGCGGATCGACGACCATCTCCACCATCTCGCGATCCATCTCGACATCACCACCCTCGAGAACGAGGTCGATCCTCTTGCCAAGCTCGCGACCAAGGTCGCGAACCATGCGGGGAATGGCGGTGAACAGACGATCAACGCGTTGCATGCGCGTTTTGGAGATAGCGTCCCGCATGTCGGCCACGCAGGTCGATAGCCGTTCGAATGCGCTTTCCAACTCCGGATCGCCCGACCGTTCGCGCAATTTACGGGACAGTTCGTTGCGCGCCAGCACCATGTCCGACACGCCGTTCATCAACTGGTCGATCAGCGACAGCGGCAGGCGAATGGTACGGGGGACGGCTTGCACTCCGCCCTGACGCATCGTCTCGATGGCAGGCGCCGCTTCCTCTGCCGCGGAAGTCTGGTCGCGCTCGGCAAGGGCGCCGATTAGATAGTCGTCATTTTCGTCCGGCAATGCCGCGCCGATCGCTACCGCTTCAGCCAGTTCGGCAATACGATCCATGATGCCCAGCACGGCGCTGACCGTCGCCGGATCGGCGGTGCGCTTTCCTGCCCTGATTTCGGACAGCACATCTTCCGCCGCATGACTCAGCCGCTCAAAGCGCGGCAGATTCAGGAAGCCGCAACTGCCCTTAACGGTGTGGAAGAAACGGAAGATCGCGTCCAACCGGTCGCGATCGCTAGGGTCCGCCTCCCAGGCGACGACTTCGCCTGCCAGCGCCTCCAGCGTTTCCTGCGTCTCGGCTATGAATTCCTGAAGTAATTCGTCCATTCCCTTGGCCTTCACGGATGCGCGCGACGGCACCATGGGGATGGCGTGGTTAAAGGCCCGTTAAAGACGTTGGAGGCCCAGCAAAAAGGGCGCCGCGACCCTCATCGCGACGCCCTTTCCGAATTGGAAAAGCGGAAGGCTTAGTGGTCCGCCTTCTTTTCAGCAGCATCAGCGGCCTTCTCGCCAGCTTCACGCGTCGCGTCAGCCTTGTTCTCCAGGGTGTCGGCGGCGTTTTCAGCAGCGGCTTCGGCATTGCCGGACAGGTTGTCGGCCATCGCTTCCATATTTTCGGCCTGGTTGTCGATGGCGTCCGCCTGATTCTCGTATGCGTTCTCGACCTTGTTTTCCTGCTTGGAATCGCACGCAGCGAGCGCGATCAAGCTGGCAAGGCCAAGGACTGAGACGATGGTTTTCACGGCGTTTTCTCCTGTTGCGCCCCCCAGGGGCTGACGTCATTCGGCAAGAGGCCCGGCCGCGCAATGCGCCCGGAACTCTGACCGCGATCAACTGGTCGCACGGCAGATGGTTCCCACCGCACAACTCCTTTCGTCGCAGAAACGACTTATTTTTTCAAACTGTCCCGGATTTCGCGCAGCAGCATGATGTCTTCGGGCGTGGCGACAGGCGCCTCCGCGGGCTTGGGCATCAACCTGTTCACCGCCTTCACAAGCAGGAAGATGATGAACGCCAGGATCAGAAAATTCACGAAAACGGTGAGAAACTCGCCCCATCCCAGCATCGCGACGCCCGCGCTCTTCAGGTCGGTATAGCTTTCGGGATTGCCCTTGAACCCCGCCGGAATATCGCCGAGCCGGATGAAGTAGCGGGAAAAGTCGGCGCCCCCGAACAAAAAGCCGATTACCGGCATGATGAGATCATCGGTCAGCGACTTGGTAATCGTAGCAAAAGCGCCGCCGATAATCACGCCGACAGCCAGATCGATCACGTTCCCGCGATTGATGAATGTCTTGAATTCGGAAATCAGCCCCATTTACGAACCCCTTGTCCTGATTATGTGTTTGACAGGATGAGACGTTGCGCCTGCATCCACAACCACCTATTTCCGTCTTCGTAACAAAGCCGAGGATGTTCCATGACGATCCTGCGCCGTTTTTCCCCTGCCTTTCTCCTTCCGCTGCTGTCGGCATTCGCGCTTTCAGCCTGCGGCATCAACAGCGTGCCAGCCGCCGAGGAAGTGGCAAAGGCCAAATGGGCCGATGTCCAGGCGCAATATCAGCGTCGCTCCAACTTGGTCGGCAATCTGGTCGCCACGGTCAAGGCCGCGGGCAAGCAGGAACAGGACACCTTGGTCAAAGTGACCGAGGCCCGCGCCAAAGCCACCTCGGTCCAGGTGAATGCCGAAGACCTGTCAGATCCCGCGAAAGTTCAGCAGTTCCAGCAGGCGCAGGCGCAACTCAGCCAGGGTCTGGGCCGGTTGCTGGCGTCGGTTGAAGCCTATCCCGACCTCAAGACCAATCAGAATTTCCTTGATCTGCAGTCGCAACTGGAAGGCACGGAAAATCGGATCGCCGTCGCCATCCGCGACTATAACGAAGCCGTCCGCGCTTATAATACGCGCATCCGCACTTTCCCCGACGCGATCGGCGCGAAGATCATCCATGGCGCCAAGCCGATGACGCCCTTCCAGGCGACAACGCCCGGCGCAGAGGAAGCGCCGAAGGTCGATTTCGGTAACTGACGCTCCGATGATCCGCCGCCTGCTCCTGATCCTTGCACTGCTGGTCTGGATACCCGCCGCGCAAGGACAGAGCTTCCCCGCTTTCGATGACAAGGGGGTGGTCGATGCGGCCAACCTCCTCGATCCCGCGCAGGAACAGGCGCTCAGTCAAAAGCTGATCGCGCAAAAGCGGGCGAGCGGACGGGCCTTGGTTGTGGCCACCATTCCCGACCTGCAGGGCTATGACATTTCCGACTTTGGCTACCGGCTGGGACGAGCTTGGGCGATCGGCGACAAAAACAGCCAAGGCGTCTTGCTGATCATTGCGCCCAACGAACGGAAGGTGAGGATTGAGGCCGGATATGGGGTCGAAGGCATACTGACCGATGCGCTCTCGTCCCAGATCATCCGCAACGCGATTACGCCCCGCTTCAAGGCGGGCGACATGGCGGGCGGTATCAATGCCGGCGTTGACCAGATCTCGGCGCTCCTCGCCCTTCCGCCCGATCAGGCAAGAGCGCGCGCCGCTCAAGCCGAGGCAGAAGCGCGGCAGCAGGATGATGGCAGCAGCGGCATCGCCGGCTTCTGGATCATCCTGTTTTTCATATTCTTCATCCTGTTACCGCTATTGTCGCGGGCGCGCGGCGGCAAACGCTATCGGCGCGGCGGCTTGAACGCTCCGGTCGTGATCTGGGGACCTGGCCTCGGTTCAGGCTGGGGCAGCGGCGGCGGTAGCTGGGGTGGGTCCAGCTGGGGGGGCGGCGACAGCGGCGGCGGCTTTTCAGGCGGCGGCAGCTTCGGCGGCGGCGGCGCATCGGGAAGCTGGTGATGCAACTTCTTTTCAGCCATGCCGACCATGACCTTGTGTCGGCCGCCGTTGCGGAAGCAGAGGCGGACAGCTCCGGTGAGATCGTCACCATCGTCGCCCGGCGTTCCGACAGTTATCATGATGTAGGGCTAAGTTGGGCTGCGGCCGCCATATTCCTTGCGCTGTCACTAATGGCCGCATTCCCCGCCCAGCTGCGCGCCTTTTTGTCGTCGCTGCTGCTCGACTGGGAACATGAGCTGACGGACTGGAAACTCCTGACCGGTATCACCGGCCTTCTTATCCTGAAGTTCCTGGCAGTGCGCTATCTGCTCGCCATCATGCCGCTCCGGATGCTGATGACGCCGCGCGCCACCAAGGCCAGGCGGGTCCGTCGCCGCGCAATCCTGCTTTTCCGAACCGCCGCCGAAGCGCGAACACGCGGCCGCACCGGCGTCCTGATATACCTCTCGCTTGACGAGCATCGCGCAGAAATCGTCGCTGATCGCGCCATCAACGATAAAGTGGCGCCAGAAGCTTGGGGTGACGCCATGGCAACGCTCATCGACTCGATCCGGTCCGGGCGCGCCGGAGAAGGAATGGCGCAGGCCGTGGGCAAGGTGGGAGCAATCCTGGCCACGCATTTTCCGCGCGAGCAGAACGACGTCAATGAATTGCCCGACAGGCTGATCGAATTGTGAGTGAACAGGATATGGCCGCCGCAGAGGAAATCATGTGGGCCGGCCGCTTCATCACCGCCAAGCGGCGGGGCAGATGGGAATATGTGGGGCGCGCGCGTGGTATCCATGCCGCCGTGATCCTAGCGATCGATGAAGATGCGGACGGCACGCGCCACGTGCTGTTGGTCGATCAATTCCGCGTCCCGCTCGGCCGTCGTTGCATCGAGCTGCCAGCCGGGCTGGTCGGCGACAATGAAGAAGGCGAGGAATCGGCCCTCGCCGCAACCCGCGAGCTGGAGGAGGAGACTGGCTATCGCGCGGGGCGGATGGAGGCTGCGGGCGACTTTTACAGTTCGCCCGGCATGGTGTCGGAAAGCTTCTGCCTCTTCCGCGCCCACGATCTTCAAAAAACCGGCGAAGGTGGAGGCGTCGATGGCGAGGATATTCGCGTCCACCGCGTCCCGATCGCTGATGTGCCCAACCAGATCGAAGCCTGGCGCGCTCAAGGCTTCGCGATCGACGTGAAGCTGCTGCTATTGCTGGGACCGGAGCTTAGCCGGTAAGCCGTCACGCTACCCTGTACCAGTCCGCCACCCGGTCCAACGCAAGCGTGAGCACCAGCTTGCCCGCCCGGCTGGGCCAGCCCAGCGCGCGCTCTGCCGCCGCAAGCCCCTCACCCGCACAGGCTACTCGCCATAATATATCGCTAAGCCCCGGCCCCGCGGCGGCGATGGCGGCATGGAAGCGTTCGCGTGCGGACAGCTGGGTCAGCGTCGGATCAGGAACGCAAGCCCCTGCCCTGTGCCCGCCTGTCCCCGGCGCCGCATCCCACCGCATAGTCACTCTGGGACCAAGGCCCGCCTTCTCCCAATCGGCGCGCAACAGGTCGCCCGCGCGATAATGGCGTTCGCTTAAATGCCCCCGCGCATGCAGCCAGGCGAGCGGCGATTCGCCCATATTCACCGCCACCGTCTGGACACAGCCAGCCGGGTCCTCGATCTTCTGCTTCACAAACTGGCTCCGCATCGCGCGCCTCCTGTTAGATGAACGATAGGAAGGGCCTTGCCATGACGAACCATTTGTAGGAAAGACGAAAAACCAAATAGGTGAAATATGAGACAGGCATGATCACGCGCATCAGAGAGGTCCGAAAAGCCAAGGGGCTGACGCTCGAACAGGTCGCGGCTCTCTGCCAGCCGCCGACCACTGCGCAGACGATCGGCAGGCTGGAAACCGGCACGCGAACCGTATCGGTCAACTGGGTGAACCGCATCGCCCAGGCGCTGGGTGTCGGATCATCCGAACTGGTGGCTTTGCCAGGACAAAGCGTCGTCCCGGTCGCCGCGCTGCTGGGTCCCGAAGGCGCACGCGCTCCAACACGCAACCTATCCTTCCCGCCCCCTGTCCCCGCCGACGCCATGATCGGCGTCCAGGTGTCCGCCAGTATCGGCGATTACCGCAGCGGCGATGAAATCTGGTGCCGCCGCATCGGCCCTGAAGAATTTGCAAGCGCGCTGAACCGCGACATGCTGCTTCCCCGCCACGCCGGCCGCTTCGTCTTCGGCAGGCTGATCGGCCGCGAAGGGGACAGATTGCACATCCTGCCGCTGGGCAGCGGCAGCAGACAGCAGGTCATCAGCGATCCACCCTGGGGCGCTGTCGCGGTCCAGTTGGTCAGACAATTATAGCCAAGGCACAGCTTCACCCCTAACTCTCGATTAACCGCGATGCCTTAAGGGAGACGGCATGACGCTGAATGTCCTAACGCTATCGACCCTGTTCCCGGACATGAGCCGCCCCAATTTCGGGGTGTTTGTCGAACGACAGGCCCGGGAACTCGCCAGCCGCCCGGATGTGAAGGTAACCGTGGTCGCGCCGCTTGGCGTCCCGGTCTGGCCGATCGGCCTGTCGAACCGCTATGCGCCGCTGCGCGCCCTGCCGCGGAAGGAAAGATGGCAGGACCTGACGGTGTACCGCCCCCTTTTCTCCACCATTCCCAAGATCGGCGCACGGATCAACGTCGGCAACATGACGCGGGCCATCCTGCCGCTGGTGCGCCACCTGCATGAGCAGCAGCCCTTCGACGTCATCGACGCCAGCTTCTTCTTCCCCGATGGTCCAGTCGCACAGCGCCTCTCTCACGCGCTCGGCATACCCTATTCGATCAAGGCGCGCGGCGCGGACATCCATTATTGGGGCAGGCGCCGAGACACTCGCGGCTTGGTCAAGCGCGCGGGAGACGAAGCTGCAGGTCTGCTCGCGGTTTCCAGCGCGATGCGCCGGTCGATGGCCAAGATGGGCATGGGGGCTGAAAAAATCCGCGTCCACTATACTGGCGTAGATCTCGATCGGTTCGAGATCGCCGACCGAGCCGCAGCCAAGGAAGCGCTGGGCTTTGAAGGCCCCGTGATCCTCTGCGTCGGCGCACTCATCCCGCGCAAGGGGCAGGATCTTCTGGTGCAGGCGCTTCCCCGCCTCCCAGGCGTCACGCTGTTATTCGCAGGCCAGGGACAATATCGCCGTGCCTTGGAAAAGCAGGCGGAGGAGCTGGGCGTCGATCGCCGCATCGGATTCCTCGGCTCTGTTCCCCATGACCGCCTGCCGCGTATCTACGCCGCCGCCGATGTGATGGCCCTTCCCTCATCCTCGGAGGGGCTCGCCAATGCCTGGGTTGAATCGCTCGCCTGCGGTACGCCGATCGTCATTACCGACGTAGGCGGGGCACGCGAACTGCTCGACCGTCCGGAGGCTGGCCATATCGTCGATCGTGATCCTGACGCCATTGCCACCGCCATCGGGGACCTTCTCACCAATCCGCCCGAGCGTGAGGCCGTGCGTGACACGGCGCTACGCTTCACCTGGGAAGCAAATGGCGATCTGCTGCTTCATCATCTGAAAGGCATCGCCCGTAGCGGCTAGAGTATCAGCCGCGCGTTGCCATCGCTGGTTGGAAAACGCCCCTCATCAAAAGGGGTCTCGCCCCAACGCCAGGGCGTCAGCTCATCATAAGCCGGGTTGGAAATCGGCGCATGCCGCCGCAGATTCAGCAGCCTTTCGCCTTCATTGTGATAAGCGGTCAGCCGCGCATGCTCGCGATGGATTTCGGCGGCCCGCTCATAATGAAAAGCATCATGCCACCCCATCGCCCGGGCAACCTGGGTCAGGCTCCACCAGTCGGGCTTGGCTTCACCGGGCAGCGGAAACAGGCGGCGTTGACGGCTGATCAGCCGGTCTGCGCCCGTTATAGTCCCATCCTTCTCGATCCAGACCGGCGCGGGCAGTGCGAATACATGGTCCAGAGCAATCCCTTGCTCAATCCAAGCTGTGGACAGGATGACAGAAGGCACCTTCGCCAGGGCCGCGCGCAGCGGATGCCCCGCAGGCGGTAAGCCACCCACCAACCACAGCGCCCTGATCCCGCCATTCTCGATAGCCTCGACGAGCGCTGCGCCAGCCAAGCCGGTCGCCGCCGCCATCTGCCGCGCGCCCCAAAAACGCGCAGTCTGGGCGATGGCGTCGGCAGAAAAATCCCGATGCGCCGCCAGCTGCCGGCTATCGCAGCCCACCTCCCTTGCGCCCATCGCGTTGGGCGCGCGAGCTATGCCCGTTGGCGCTGCGCCCGGCGCGCCGATCCAGCCCATCGCCAGATGCAAATTGAGGATAGCCCTCGACAAGCTCAGATCGTCCCCCTCCGCAGCGGGACCATAGAGCGTCACCACCCGCCGCGCCGGTGTGAACAGGTCATAAAAGGCGCGAACCTCGCCATGCCCCAATCCGCAGCGGCGCGCGACGGACCAGAGATCATGATCCAGCCGCAGCCTGGTCCAAAAGTCCCCCGCCGTCATAACATGCCGCGCCATGAATACGTCCGCCAGACACCCGCAGTCGTGGGCATGCAGCAGCAGCCCGTTCAGCAGCACGGCTGCGCTCCCCGGCTCGACCTTCAGGCGCAGGTCAGCACCCACCTCCTCCTGCACATCTTCGCCCTCGGTCAGCAGGACGAGGCGCACCCCCCTCTGCTCGCGCGCCATTGCAATACGCTCGGCCAAGACCGGATGCCGCAGCAGCGCGGAGGCGCCGACGGCCAAGATCAGATCCGCCTGCTCCACATCCTCATAGGTGCCCGGCACGACATCTTCGCCCAGCGCCGCGCGATAGGCCGCCTCCATGCCACCTTCGTTCCAACAAGGCCCATCGATATGCGCCGAGCCGATGAAGCCCTTCATCAGCTTGTTGGCGACATAATAATCTTCGGTCAGCAGGTCGCCCGTAACATGCATCGCCACGCTGCCCGGACCATGACGGGCCAGCGTGTCTTTCAGTCGCCTCGCGACCTGCCCGATCATGCGACGCCAGGTCACACGCTGCCCATCCAGCACCGGATGGAGCAACCGCCCCTCCAACGGCAGCATCGCCGTCAGGGCATCACTCTGCCCGCAAAGCAGTCCGCCGTTGGCCGGATGCACCCGGTCGCCCGCGAAGGACATTTCCCGTCCCTCCCCCGTCACGGCGCGCACGCCGCAGCCGACAGCGCATTGGCCGCAAAGCGTTCGAACGACAGCCATAAAGCCGGATCAGCGGGACCCGATCATTTCTGGCACGCGACGATCGCCGCAATGACCGAGAGCGTTTCCTGCGGATCGCGCACACGCACAGTATCTAGGCCAAGTTGCTTCGCCGGATAGTCGTTGCCGCCGGGGAAGATCGCATCACCGATGAACATCATCGCATCAAGCGCGATGCCGCTCGCATCCCGCAGCTTCTTAAGGCCATAAGCCTTATCGACGCCCTCCCGGGTGATGTCGATGGATGTCGCGCCGCCCATGTTGATCGACAGACCGGGCAGGCGTTCCCGCAAATCCGCCTGGATGATGCGACGCTTGGCGAAATCCGGGTCCCATCCTTCCTTCGCATGGATGGGGGCCTGCTGCCCCAGCGCGGAAAAGGTGATCTGGCTGCCGCGATCCTCGATCCGCTCACCCCAGGTCTGCTCCGGAACGAAGCCTGTCGCTTCCAGCGCCTGGTCGAACGCCGCGAGAATCTTCTGCTTCTGTTCATCGTCGAACAGTTCGGCATAGACCGGCGTCCACACGCCTTCGCGATGGGTATAGAGCTTCGTTCCGGTCGTCGGCATCAGCCACAGCCTGGACAGGTCGGCGCGGGCGGGCAGCCGACTTGCCACCTGCTTGTCGAACTGCGGCCAGTCGCCGCCGGAAATCACCGCGACATGGGCCACCGTCAGCAGGTCGGCCAACGCCTCTCCCATCTCTTCTTCCAGAGGCTGCTTGCTTTCCGCCAGCGTTCCGTCGAGATCGAAGGCGATCAATTCTTTCATAAGGGCAAGCTCCTGGAATCCTTGTCGGCCGCAGCTACCATCAATTGGGTGATCGGCAAATCCATATGCCTTGAGGAAACGACGCAGCCTATGTTCGATCAAATAGGGAGCGACTGGACGCTGCTGGGCCGCGGCAAAAGTTCCGAAGTGTTCAGGATGGGCGACGGCGAGGTCATCAAGATCTTCCACCCGGCCGTATCCGAAGACATGATAGAGCGGGAAGTGGCTGCAGCCCGGCTCGCGACATCGCTTCGCTTGTCAACGGCAGCGCCACGCCTCCGCGTCACGGTCGCGCGGAACTCCGCCTTGATCTATCCCGAAATAAGCGGTGTTTCGATAGCGGCGGCTATCCGCAAGAAACCGCTTTCGGCCGCCTCCTTGCTGCGCGACATGGCGGCCCTTCTCCACTCCGTCCACCGCCAGCCGGTATCGGGACTGCGCACCGTGAAGTCCGTGCTGCAAACCGACATAGACTATGGCCCTGCGCCCGATGCCCTAAAGCGTGCCGCAATCGACTATCTGCAAGCTCTGCCGGAAGCGGATCATCTGCTCCACGGCGACTTCCATATCGACAATATCCTGCTCAGCGAGGGCGGCCTCGTGATCCTCGACTGGGCCAAGGCTGCAATCGGCGATCCCGCCGCCGATGCGGTGCGGAGTGAAATGCTCATGCGTTTTGGGGAAGGTCCTGCCGACGCCATCACCACGCTCTGGCGTGATTGGGCGGCGGGGCGGCTTGGCCGTGCCTATCGCGACGTGAGCGGCGTCAGCCAAGATCAGATGAGCCTGTGGCGACCGGTCGTCGCGCTCGCCTGGCTACGTGCGCGCCCGCCAGTCCGCAACCGGGCCTTCCATCGCTATCTGGATCAGGCGTTGCGAAGCGCCGGGCTTCCAACCGTCAATTGACGCTCGCCAGGCTGCCGCGCCGCATACGCCCATACCACGCTCCCTCCGCCCGCTTCGGTTCGGCGCAGAGACGATCGACCGCATTGCCTACCAGCATCGCCAGACCCTGATCGCTCAGCAGGCCGCCGCGTATCAGGCAACGATCAATCAGCACCCGCCGGAAAGCTGCATATAGCGTCTGGTCGGGCGCACCCGGATTGAGCCAGAACTCGTCCAACGTGCCCTTATAAACCACGCCCGGCACCTTATAGACCGCATGTCCCAGAACCAGCACCGGCTTGTCCTGGTTGAGCGCCAGCGTGCCCACCGTGCTGTTCACCGTCACCACGCCCAGAGACCGGCCGACCACTTCGGCAATATCCCAGTCGGCGAGATAGAAGATCCGGTCCTCCACGCCATAATGGGCAGCAAGGCGGCGGGTCAGACGCTCCCATGCGACCAGCCCTGAATCGAGGGGATGCCGCTTCACCAGCAGGGACGTTCCCTCTGGCGCATAGCGGGCAAAGCTCTTGATCACGAAACGCAGCGCCGCGCGCATGTTGCCAAAGGGCGAATGGACGCGAATTTGATAATCCGAATCGAGCTGCAGCGGCAGGGTGAAATAGGGTTTGCCCTTCACCTTCTCCCATTCGACCCGCGATGCGCGGATATCGCGCTTGCGCAGCATCAGCTTCTTGAACCATCCGGCGGCCTCCAACAGGAAGCTTTGCGGCCGGTGCGTGCGGTAAAAGGGAAAGATCGGCCGCATCATCGCTGACGCGAGCCCATTACGCGTTGTATTCACGGCCCGCTGCCGGAAGGTCGAAGGAATCTGCGGCTCCCGCCCACCCTCGGGCGGCAAGCTGCATGCTTGATCCAGATACCATTGGGGGTCGAGCGGTAAGGTGGAATTGCCGTTCACGCCGTCTTCCTGCAACGTCATGAAGTCCGGGCGGATATAGCCTTCCTCCAGCACATGCACCCGCAGGCCGCGCAACCGCGCCATCTTGTGCGCGGAAGCGTGATAGGGGCGGCAGTCGCCATAGAGGATCAGGTCGGTGACGCCATGCTGGACGATGAAATCGTCGAAGAAGAGCGGCCAGTTGCGAAAGGAGCCGCGATAGTCGGTGGCCTCCCCCGGCCAATCGACCTTATCGCCGCCATTGATGTTGATCCGCCGAGCCTCATGCCCCCGCACCCGCAGCGCGTCGGCCAGCATAGCAAAGAACGGTCCGTGCGGGCCCTGCAGGAAAAGGAAGGTCTTCGCCTGGCTGTCAGCCATGGAGATACTCGGCGGACAAAGTCATAAATCTTTGTAATTTCCCCTGTAGCGTCCGTAGCCGGATGAGCCATGAAATAGGTGACGTCGATCCGCTTCCCAGGCGCTCCACCATAATCTCGGGGCCGCAGGGCAACCGGGTTACCGGGTCCAGGTAACATGGATAGAGAATCAAGGCGGCGGCGACAAGCTGATCGATGGTCAGCTGACGCCCTCGCCGCGCGTTGGGTTTGGCCAGGTCCCGCGTCAGCCCCCATCCGGCGTAAAATGGCATGCCATGCACCGTCACCGGCCGGTCGCGCAACAGCGCCTCGAACCCGGCCAGTGAGGACAGCACATGCACCTCATCCACTGCCTGGACGAGCGACATGAGGGGCGCGCCGGTATCCAGGGCATCGGCATGCTGATGCACCACCGCATCGCTCAAATGACCGCGCCGCAATCCAGCCTGCACATCGGGATGCGGGCGATAGATGATATGGGCATCGGGCTCGACCCGCCGCACGCGCCGAAGCAGGTCCAGATTTCCTTCCACTCCAGCTCCGCCCAGCTGCACCGACAGGTCATCCTCAACCTGCCCCACAACCAGCACCGTCCGCTTGGCCGTGGGAAGGTCGAGCATCCGGCCCATCTCCTGCCCATATTTTGTGACCCCGGATGCCCGGATCGCGGCACGCAGTCGATGTGCGCGATCAAGCAGCGCAGGCGAAAAATCATGTGTGGCGAGCAGGCTTTCGAGATCACTCGGTCGCGAGGCATCATAATATATGCCCGTCCGGTCAATCACCACCGACCCTGGCGGCGTCAGCGTTGCGCCGAGCCCTTTCGACCGTAGAAAACCATCTTCAACGCGGGTGATTGGCACAGCCTTCTCCCGTGCCTCATCCAGTAAATCCGCGGGCACCCGCGACGGCCAGACGGCCAGCGATCCACCCGTACGCCGCGCCCGGAGCAGCCCCCCACGGGGTGAAAGGAAGGGTGGCGATCGCGCCCCATCCCACAGAAACCGCCGCATCGCCTCGCGCTTCCAAAAGGCCATGCCACTTGCGGCCGCAATATCGCGGTTTCCGTCCAAATGCCGCCGCCAGTCTGCAAGATGCGCCACCACGGCCTCGGCGCTGGCGGATGCACCGCTAAAGCAATCGCGATAGGCGGCCGCCGCGATCGCCCGCTTCGCCGCGTCACGCAGTCGCTCCGGCGAGACCGCCCCACCGTTGGGTCCATAGACCGGCACGCCCAGCAGACCCGCGATGATGGCCAGTTCATCGTCCGCATCGGCACGCACCGCCCGCGCCTGCGCAATCACGCTCCACGGATCGATAGGTTTCGCCGTCTCGCGCACGGGCAGGATCGCGACGTCCGCCTTATCCAGCCCCTTGAGCTCCACCGGACAGCCCGCACGTGCGACCAGTTTCACGCCTTCCCGCTGATGGCCCCAGAACGTGCCGCCTACCCGCGATTGTGCGATCTGCTCCAACAGGCTGTCAGGCACGACCGCTGCGTCAACCACGGCGCTGCTTACAGCGCTCACCGCAGCAACGGATGGCGCAATGCCGCGAAAAGGCGGTGATCGTAAAAAGGGCAGCGGCTTCATCCTATGAAGCTCGCGCAACAGACAGCGGAAGAGCAGATATGCACAAGGATTTCATGGTTGCCCCCGGCAAGGACGTCAAGCGAAGGCGCAAGCCGTCACATCGTCCAGCAGGCGCGTGATGATGTCGAAATAATCCGACCATCGCGGCGCAACCCATGTTTCAATGCGCGCCATCTGGGCCGTACGTTCGGGTGAGTCCGCCCGGCTATAGGCATTGATCATCTGCATCCAGCCGAGCCCGTCGAGCGGATCAAGATAGTCCGGTGCTGCGCCGCCGACTTCGCGATGGGCGACAATATCGCTGCAGATCACCGGCACGCCGACGGACAGCGCCTCGATCACCGGAATGCCAAAGCCTTCCTCGAACGATGGCATCAGCATCGCTCGTGCCCCCGCGACCAGCGCGTGCATCTCCGTATCGGGCACGCTGCCCGCCTCGATCACATGACCGCGCAATATCTCCGCGCGCTCCAGCATATCCACGACATTCTCATTTTCCCAACCACGGCGCCCGATCAGCACCAGCACCGGCGCCGCATCCCCCAGCCGCTCGACCAGCCGCCGCCAGACATTCAGCAGCAGCAGGTGATTTTTGCGGGGCTCGATGGTGGAGATATAGACGAAATAGGGCCGCGACGGCACGGCATGGCTTTCGCCGCCCACAAGATCGGGCGGATCTGCGCCGAAATGGGCGACGCAGAGGCTTCGTCCCTCCAGCCCGCGAGTCATATGCGGGGCCAGCGCATCGATGGTCGCCTGGCTGTTGCCGATGATGCCATGCGCATAGCGATCGATGGTGCGCACCCGCCTCAGATGCTCGGCCGCGCCTTGCGGCCGCGCGAATTCCGGATGGGTGAGCGGGATCACATCATGCACCAGCGTCACAAAGCGCGCGCCTTCCGCCCGCAGGATCGCACCGACCTGATCGGCGTCGTCCAGATGATGGGGCGAAACCTGCAGATAGACTCGCGGCCCCGTCGCGCGCGGCACCGGACGCGGCCGGAGCGCAATCAGGTGGCGGATGACCGCAGCCCTGCTCGCCGCTTCGTCCTTCACTTTGCTGTTGCGCCAGCGCGCGGCGGTGAACGCCAGGAACTGGCGCACGGCCGCCTCGTTCAGCCGCCCATAATAGCCCCCGGCCGGATGTACCGCGGCGAAGGAAAGCCTTTCCGGCATGCGTTCCAACAGCTCGCGCGCATAAACATATTCGACCCGGTCGATCCCGGTGGGCGCAGCATGGAAACTGCGCGAAAGCAGGCGCGAAATATCGAGGATGACCTCAGCCTCGCCCTCTCCCGCTAGGAAGCGCTGACTGGCGGGCTTGGATCGCAGCGCCAGCCGCGCGCCGGGCACCTTGAATGGCTTCAGCGCCATGTCAAAGCTCCTTCGCTCGCAACTGACCACTCATCGAATGAAACCAACAGTCTAGAACTGCGCACGAATCTCTTCCGCCAGCGCTTCAAGCGCCGCCGCGTCGGCGAAATTGCCCTGTGCATGGGCGGAAAAGCCGGTCGGCCCACCTACCCATCGCGGCACGATATGGAAATGCAGATGATAGACGGTCTGCCCGGCCGGTGCGCCATTAAACTGCGCGACATGGATACCGTCCGGGTTCAACGCCTTGCGCGTGGCGATGGCAACTTTCTTTACCGTCGCCATCACTTGGGCCAGCGCCTCATCCTCAACCTCCAGGATGTTGCGCGCCTTGGACCATTTGGAAATGACCAGGCTGTGCCCCTTCGACTGCGGCTGGATGTCGAGGAAGGCATAGCTATGCTCATCCTCATAAAGCTTCGTCGAAGGGATCTTGCCCTGAAGGATCAGCGCGAAGGCGTTGGCTTCGTCATAGGTGCCGTCAAGGCTCATGCCACTATTCCTCAGCTCACATATTGAGCTGTGGTTTTAGCGGCGACTTCCTCCGCCGTCACGCCCGGCGCGAGTTCAATGAGCTTGAAGGAGCTGTCATGATCGGGCCGCTGGAAAACGCAAAGATCGGTGACGATCATATCGACCACATTCCTGCCGGTCAGCGGCAAGGTGCAGGCAGGGATGAATTTGGGGCTGCCGTCCTTCGACACATGCTCCATGACGACGATGATCTTCTTGACGCCCGCGACCAGGTCCATCGCGCCTCCCATGCCCTTGATCATCTTGCCGGGGATCATCCAATTGGCAATGTCGCCATTTTCCGCGACCTCCATCGCGCCCAGCACGGTCAGATCTATATGCCCGCCGCGGATCATCGCGAAACTGTCGGCGCTCGAGAAGAAGACGGTGTTGGGCAGCTCGCTGATCGTCTGCTTGCCCGCATTGATGAGGTCGGCATCCTCCTCGCCCTCATAGGGAAAGGGGCCGATGCCGAGCATGCCGTTCTCCGACTGCAGCGTCACCTCGACCCCGGCTGGAATGTGGTTCGCCACCAGCGTCGGAATACCGATGCCGAGGTTCACATAAAAGCCGTCCTTCAGCTCCTTCGCCGCGCGCGCGGCCATCTGGTCACGGGTCCAGGCCATTATGCTGTCTCCCTCTGGCGCACGGTGCGAAATTCGATCTTCTTGTCATAGGGCGCGCCGATGATCATGCGCTTCACATAGATGCCGGGCAGGTGGATGCTGTCAGGGTCCAGGCTACCCACAGGCACCACTTCCTCCACCTCTGCCACGCAGATCTTGGCGGCAGTCGCCATCGGCGCGTTGAAGTTGCGCGCGGTCTTGCGGAAGATTAAATTGCCGCTCTCGTCCGCCTTCCAGCCCTTGATGATGGCAACGTCGGCGAAGATCCCGCGCTCAAGAATATATTCCTGGCCGTCGAAGACCTTGACTTCCTTGCCCTCGGCCACCGCCGTGCCCACGCCGGTCTTGGTATAGAAACCGGGAATGCCCGCCCCGCCAGCGCGGCAGCGTTCAGCCAGCGTCCCCTGGGGTGAAAACTCCACCTCCAGTTCGCCAGCCAGATATTGCCGCTCGAACTCCTTGTTCTCGCCGACATAGGAGGAGATCATCTTCTTGACCTGCCGCGTGCGCAGGAGCTTGCCCAGCCCCTCGCCGTCGATTCCGGCATTGTTCGACGCGATGGTCAGGTCCTTGACCCCTGAATCCCGGATCGCATCGATCAGCCGCTCGGGGATCCCGCACAGGCCAAAACCGCCAGCGCAAAGGTGCATGCCGTCGAAAAGAAGGCCCTCCAACGCAGATGCAGCATCGGGATAGAGCTTCTTCACCATCGCACTTCTCCTCCTGAACCCCGGCTAGGCCATAAGAGGAAGCCGCCGCAGCGTCAATTTGCTGCGGCGGCGAAAGTGATAGGGATCTGCAAACATTCGTTCGCTTCGAGCGCAGTCGAGAAGCGGAAAGCGCAGCTATGGCGTCTCTCGACTGCGCTCGAAACGAACGGCATCTGTGGACGCCCCTTCGGATGCAAGCAGTAAATCGGGGTATGTTGGCACGTAGTCGGATGCTGTCATCTGTCCGGCCTCGATGAGCAGCGCCATATGCTGCGGGCCAGTATGGGAGTTCGCGGACCGGATCCATTTCAGCTTTGCGCGCTTGGTTAGCGCTCTGCCGTTTCCCTGGTTCTTCCGGCCCCGTCTCGCCGACTGTTGTGCCATACCCTCCTTCGACCGCCTACGTCCCCGACGCCTCTGACCGCTGCCTTGGCTTACGCCGCGACCGCTGCCGGAGCTCTGTAATCTTCGCTCTTTGTGAGCAACGCCCAGACCATGCGCGCCATCTTGTTGGCGAGCGCGACCGAGACCAGCATGCGCGGCTTGCGCGCGAGCATCCGCTCCAGCCACGAGCCGGCCGGCGCGCCGAACCGGCAGGCCTGTCGCACCATCGAGCTGCCGCCGATGATCAGCAGCCGTCTGATCGTGCGCTCACCCATCTTCGATATACTGCCGAGCCGCTGCTTGCCGCCGGTCGAGTGCTGGCGCGGCGCGAGGCCAAGCCAGGCAGCGAAGTCGCGGCCCTTGCGGAAGGTCTCGATCGGCGGTGCAAGCGCGATGATGGCCGTCGCAGCGATGGGGCCGATCCCCGGGATGGTCATCAGCCGGCGTGCCGCTTCGTCCTCCTTGGCACGCCGTGCGATCTCGCGGTCGAGTACGGATATCTGCCTGTCGAGCTCGGCCAACATGTCGACCATGAGCTTGAACATAGGCCGCGCCGCCTCCGGCAGGGTCGAGGCCATCTCATCATCTTCCAGAAGGTCAGCCAGCATCGTCATATGCGCGGTGCCGCGCGGCGCGACCCAGCCATACTCCGCCAGATGCCCGCGGATCGCGTTGATCAGCTGGGTGCGCTGACGAACCACCAGGTCACGCGTGCGGAACACGAGCCCGGCGGCCTGCTGCTGCTCGCTCTTCACCGCCACGAAGCGCATGCCAGGACGCTGCGCCGCCTCGCAGATCGCTTCAGCATCGATCGCGTCGCTCTTGTTCCGCTTTACGAACGGCTTGACGTAGGCAGGTGGGATCAGGCGCACCTCGTGTCCCATTGTCTGCAGCTGGCGCGCCCAGTGATGGGCGCCGCCGCACGCCTCGAGCGCCACCACGCAGGCTGGCTGACCGGCGAAGAAGTCGAGCAGCTTGCCTCTCGTCAGCTTGCGGCTGAAAACCGTCACACCGCGCTCGTCGGCGCCGTGTGCGTGAAAAACGTTCTTGGCGATATCCAGACCGATTGTGCTAACCTGCGACACGGACGCCTCCCTCAGTGGTGTTTCAACACCTCCACTGTGGCACATAGATGCCGTCGGGGGGCGTCCACCCCATCAGTTTTGTTCAGATCAACCCAGCCAGCGGACTTGAAGGATCGGCGTACATACGCTTACCCATCCGCCCGGCGCGATAGGCCATCCGTCCGGCCTCGACGCCTGCCTTCATGGCCGCCGCCATCAACACTGGGTCCTTCGCCTCGGCAATAGCGGTATTCATGAGGACGCCGGTGCTACCCAGCTCCATGGCTTGCGCCGCCTCCGACGCGGTGCCGACGCCCGCATCGACCAGCACCGGCAGCTTGGTCCCTTCCACGATCAGCCGGATCGTCACGCGATTCTGGATACCCAGGCCAGATCCGATCGGCGCGCCCAGCGGCATGATCGCCACCGCGCCCACGTCCTCCAGCCGCTTGGCCGCGATCGGGTCATCGACGCAATAGACCATCGGCTTGAAACCTTCCTTGGCCAATATCTCCGTCGCCCGCAGGGTTTCCACCATGTCGGGATAAAGCGTCCGCGCCTCGCCCAACACCTCCAGCTTCACGAGGTCCCAGCCCCCCGCCTCGCGCGCCAGCCGAAGCGTCCGGATCGCTTCCTCGCCAGTATAGCAGCCCGCCGTATTAGGCAGATAAGTGATCTTCCTAGGATCGATGAAATCGGTCAGCATCGGGGCCTTGGGGTCCGACACATTCACGCGCCGCACCGCCACGGTAACGATCTCCGCCCCCGACGCTTCGACAGCCGCCGCATTCTGCTCGAAATTCTTGTATTTCCCCGTGCCGACGATCAGGCGCGACCGGAAGGTCTTGCCCGCAACCGTCCAGCTGTCGTCATCGACGGCCGACACGTCGCCGCCGCCGACAAAGTGCACGATCTCCAGTTCGTCGCCATCTTCAACCAACACCTGCGTCAGCGTCGATCGGGGGACGACCTCCAGGTTGCGCTCCACCGCGACCTTTTCAGGAACGAAGCCCAACTCGCTCGCCAGTTCCGCCAGCGTGATGCCCGCGCGCACCCTGCGATGCTCGCCGTTGATGTGGATGGATAGGGTGCCGTCGATGTGCAATGCTCTGTTCCCAGAAAGAAGGTGTCTCGACTTGGCGCGACACGAAAGGCTAAAGGTCACCGCGCATATAGGGGCCGCCACGGCCCCGCCGCAACATGCTTAGGGGAAATGCCATGGCCGACGCGCGGAAAATCTATGTGTTGAACGGCCCGAACCTCAACATGCTGGGCACGCGTGAGCCCGAAATCTACGGCTATGACACGCTGGACGACATTGCCGAACGGATGGAGGATGCGGCTGGCCGCGCCCATGTGGAGATCGACTTCCGCCAGTCCAACCATGAAGGCCATCTGATCGATTGGCTTCAGGAGGCGCATGCCGAAGGGGCCCATGCCGTCCTCATCAATCCAGGCGGTCTCACCCACACCTCCATCGCGCTGCACGACGCCATCAAGGGCATCAGCGTGCCGGTGATCGAAGTGCACCTGTCCAACCCCCACGCGCGCGAGCCTTTCCGTCACAAAAGTTATGTGGGCCTGGCCGCGAAGGGAACGGTGGCGGGCTTTGGCCCAATGTCCTATATGCTCGCGCTCGAAGCCGCGCTCGAACTGTAGGCGTCCAAGCATTTCGGCGCTCAAAAGTTGCGCTTGGACCCAAATGCGCATAGGCGCGGGCAACAGTAACGATAATTCACCGTCCAGGGACTTCAAATGAACGACAAGGCTGAAAAGGGCGCAATGCAGGTGGACGTCCAGTTGGTGCGGGATCTTGCCGCTTTGCTCGACGACACCAACCTGACGGAAATTGAGGTGGAGGACGGCGATCGCAAGATCCGCGTCGCTCGCAAAGCTGGCGGCGGCAACGCCATCGCCTACGCGCCCGCGCCCTTGGCAGCGGCCCCCGTCGCTGCCGCCGCTCCTGCCGCAGCGGCGCCAGCCGAACCCGCCGCTGGCGCCAATGCCGTCCGCTCGCCGATCGTCGGTACTGCCTATCTCGCGGCAGAACCGGGTGCTGCGCCCTTCGCTCCGATCGGTTCGACCGTGAAGGCGGGCGACACCGTGCTGATCGTGGAAGCCATGAAGGTCATGAACGCCATCACCGCGCCCAACGCGGGCACGGTCAAGGCCGTGCTGGTCGATAACGGCCAGCCGGTCGAATATGACCAGCCGCTGATCGTCATCGAATAAGGCCGCGCAACACATGGCCATCGAAAAGCTGCTGATCGCGAACCGCGGCGAAATCGCGCTCCGCATCCATCGCGCCTGCCATGAAATGGGCATCAAGACGGTGGCGGTCCATTCGACCGCCGACGCCGACGCCATGCATGTGCGCCTTGCCGACGAAGCGATCTGCATCGGGCCGCCCGCGGCCAAGGACAGCTATCTCAACATCGCCGCGATCATCTCCGCCGCTGAAATCTCCGGTGCGGACGCAATCCATCCCGGCTATGGCTTCCTGTCGGAAAACGCCCAGTTCGCGGAAATCGTGGAGGCACATAACCTCGCCTTCGTGGGGCCGAAGCCCGAACATATCCGCATCATGGGCGACAAGGTCGAGGCGAAGCGGACCGCAGGCGCGCTCGGCCTGCCGCTGGTTCCCGGCTCCGACGGCGCGCTCTCCAGCGTCGAGGAAGCACGCGAAGTCGCCGCGAAGATCGGCTACCCGGTGCTGATTAAGGCCGCTTCGGGCGGCGGCGGTCGCGGCATGAAGGTCGTACCGAACGAAGACCAGCTCGAAACGTTGATGAAGCAGGCGGGGTCAGAGGCGAAGGCCGCCTTCGGCGACGACACTGTTTACATGGAAAAATATCTGGGCAACCCCCGGCATATCGAATTCCAGGTCTTCGGCGACGGCAATGGCAATGCCATCCATCTGGGCGAGCGCGACTGCTCGCTCCAGCGCCGCCACCAGAAGGTGCTGGAGGAAGCGCCCTCCCCCGTCCTTTCGACCGCCGAGCGCGACCGGATGGGCGAAGTCGTCCGCAAGGCGATGGCTGACATGGGCTATCGCGGCGCGGGCACGATCGAGTTCCTGTGGGAAAACGGCGAATTTTACTTCATCGAGATGAACACTCGCCTGCAGGTGGAGCATCCGGTGACGGAGATGATTACCGGCGTCGATCTCGTCCGCGAGCAGATCCGCGTCGCCGAGGGCAAGCCCTTGTCCGTCGAGCAGCAGGACATCGAATTCCACGGCCACGCCATCGAATGCCGCATCAATGCCGAGGACCCGCGCACCTTTGCGCCGTCACCGGGCACCGTCACCAGCTATCATGTACCGGGCGGCATGCATGTCCGCGTCGATAGCGGCCTTTATCAGGGCTATAAGGTGCCGCCCTATTATGACAGCATGATCGGCAAGCTGATCGTCTATGGCCGCACCCGCGAAGGCGCGATCATGCGCCTGCGCCGCGCGCTGGAGGAATATGTGATCGAGGGCATGAAGACCACGATCCCGCTCCACCAGAAGCTGCTGAAGGACCCCGAGTTCCTGAAGGGCGACTACACGATCAAATGGCTGGAAGAGTGGTTGGCAAAGGACGACGCCGCGTGACGAAGGCGACCATCTGGCACAATCCCCGTTGCTCCAAGTCGCGGGCCGCGCTCGCGATACTGGAAGGCACGCCGGGGGTGGATGTCGAGGTCGTCGAATATCTCAAGACCCCGCCCAGCCGCGCCCAAATTGAAACGGTGCTGGCCAAGGCGGGCGTCCGCCCTTCCGAAGCCCTCCGCAAGGGTGAAGGCTTCGTCAAGGAAATCAGCCTCGACGTCAACGACGACAAGGCTGTGCTGGACGCCATGGCCGCGCACCCGATCCTAATCGAGCGCGCCATCGTCATCACCGAAAAAGGCGCGGTAATCGCCCGCCCACCCGAACGTGCGAGCGAGGTTCTCAACTAAGAGCCGTCACCCCGGACTCGATCCGGGGCTGCGGCCATCTGTGTAGAAACCCGATGCCGGATCAGGTCCAGAATTACCCGCCCATATGGCATTACCGCACCCGCCAGCGATAATCCTCTTCCCGCACTTCGGTCACCGCATATCCATCCGGGTCTCGCGCAGGTCGGAAACGGTAGCGCTCCATGATGATGCGGCAAGTCATCGCGTCCACCTCGGCATAGCCGCTCTTTTCGATGATCTCACACTGATCGACATGGCCTGATGGGCCGATGGCGTAGCGGACGCCGATCTTTACCCGGCCCGCTCCACGCAGCCAGTCCGGAAAATCCGAATTCCGAAATCGGCCGCCGGTCTGCCTCGCCCGCGAGAATGCTCCGCCGTCGCCAGCGCCAGTGCCAGTCCCAGCGCCCGTACCATCGCCGCTGCCCCCCGACCCACTGCCGCTTCCCGCACCTCCCCCACCCGAGCCCAAGCCATCGACCGCTCCAGCGGGCGGGGCTGCGGCGGGCGAAGCGGGGGCCGGCACAACTATAACGGGAACAGGCGCAACAAGCGGCAGTCTCGCCACATCCTCCTCAGTAGCCCGAGGGCGAGGGGCAGGCGTAGCGCCTCCTTCACGACTGGTTTCACGGACTTTTGCCGGTTTAACGGGCTCAGGCTTTTCTTCAACCAGCGGCTTGAGATCGAACAGCGTCAACCGCGCATCATCCACCGCCCGCAACAAAGGCGTGGCGCGCAGCCCCATTATAAGCGCGTAGCCGATGACGAGATTGACAATGAGCGCCGCGAGCGCCGGAGCGATCTTTCCCCGCCCCGGCCATCGCTGCGCCCAATTGCTTCTCATCTCGGAAAGGTCCGTGCGCCTGGCACGGCGGCCTGTCGCTTAACGGTAAACGCGGTTGCCGTTGCGATCGATATAATATTCGCGTCCACGGCTGTCGCGATGCCACCTGCGTTCGCCGTCCGACGTCGCTACGCCTACAGCCGCACCACCCGCAGCACCGATGGCCGCGCCTTCGGCAACGCCCAGGCCAGGGACGATGGCCCCGGCAACTGCACCGCCGACCGCGCCGATCCCGGCGCCGCGCAAGCCATCACGCGTCGTCTCACGCGAACAACCGCCAACACTGGCAGCAGCCGCCAGACCTGCAACAAGCAAAACTACATTCTTCATGATCCGTCTCCACATTGGTGACTTATGAAACGACAGAGACGCCGATTGGTTCGATTATCATTTCACGGGCACCGGGCGGCCGGACAAAGACCACACTGGAGCGCTTCGGGATAACTCGCTATCCCCTCGCCCATGCCTCAGAATCATCTCTACCTTGTCGATGGCAGCGGCTATATTTTCCGCGCCTATCACCAGCTTCCCCCGCTCACCAACAAGCATGGCCAGCCCGTGGGCGCGGTCTATGGCTATACCACCATGCTCTGGAAGCTGGCCGAGGAACTGGGCAAGGCGGAAGGCCCTACCCATCTCGCAGTGGTGCTGGACAAGGGCAGCCACACCTTCCGCAATGACATGTACGACCAGTATAAGGCGAACCGCCCACCCGCGCCGGAGGACCTGGTCCCGCAATTCCCGATGATCCGCGACGCGACCCGCGCCTTCTCCCTCCCCTGTATCGAGGAAGCGGGGTTCGAGGCCGACGACATCATCGCCAGCTATACCAAGGCCGCCGTAGCGGCGGGCTGGCACGTCACCATCGTCAGCTCCGACAAAGACCTGATGCAGCTCATCCAGCCCGGCGTCGATATGTACGACACGATGAAGAATGAGCGGCGCGGCGCCGACTATGTCATGACCAAGTTCGGCGTGCCGCCGCAGCAATTGGGCGACGTCTTGGCCCTCATGGGCGATAGCGTCGATAACGTCCCCGGCGTGCCCGGCATCGGCCCCAAGACCGCGGCCAAGCTCATTACCGAATATGGCAACCTGGAAGCGGCGCTCGAAGCCGCGCCCGCCATGAAGAAATCGAAGATGCAGGAAAATCTGATCGAGCATGCCGACATGGCGCGCCTGTCACGCAAGCTGGTGGCGCTTCACGATGGCATGGACCTGCCCGAGCCGCTGGAGGAGTTGACGCTCAAGGGCATCCCGCCCGAACCGCTGCAGAATTTCCTCGAACATCATGGCTTCAAGTCGCTGTTGACCCGCCTCGGCGCGCCCGCTGCGGCCGTGGCAATCGCCACCGCAGCCGCCGCGGTTACGGAGGTCACGCCGCCCTCGGCCCCCGTTCTCGAAGAAGAGCCGCCCATAGACCGTAGCCTCTACGAAACGGTGGTGACGGAAGAATCGCTCGACCGCTGGATCGCCGCCGCCCATGCCCAGGGCCATGTCGCCGTCGATACCGAAACGGACATGCTGAATTGCGTATCCTGCGCGCTGGTGGGGATCAGCCTCGCCGTTGGGCCGAACGCCGCCTGCTATATCCCGGTAGGCCATGGCGGAAAGGACATGTTCGCGGAAAAGCCGGAACAGCTTCCCCTCCCCCTCGTCCTCGCCAAGCTGAAGCCGCTTCTCGAAGACGACAGCGTCCTCAAGATCGGCCAGAATCTGAAATATGATCTGACGGTCATGCGCCGCCACGGCATCGAAATCGCACCCTATGACGACACCATCGTCATGAGCTTTGACCTCGACGCTGGCCAAAGCCTCGCAGGCCACGGCATGGACGAAGCAGCGAAGGTCCACCTCAACCACATTTGCATCAGCTTCAAGGACGTCTGCGGCACCGGCAAGAACCAGATCAGCTTCGCCGAAGTCCCGCTCGACAAGGCCACCGAATATGCCGCCGAGGATGCGGACGTGACGCTGCGCCTGTGGAAGCTGTTCAAAAACCGCGTCGCCAATGAAGGCGCCACCCGCGTCTATGAACTGGTCGATCGCCCGCTTGTCTCCGTGATCGCCAGGATGGAGCATGAAGGCATCAAGGTCGATCGCGAAGCCCTGTCCCGCCTCTCCGCCGAATTCACAGCTGAAATCGCCAAGCTGGAAGGTGAAATACACGGCTTGGCGGGCCAACCCTTCGCCATCGGCTCGACCCAGCAGCTGGGCGCGATCCTGTTCGACAAGATGGGGTATAAGGGCGGAAAGAAGGGCAAATCCGGCGCTTACTCGACCGACGTCACCATCCTGGAACAGCTGAAGGCGCAGGGCGCGGAGATCGCCGGAAAAATTCTAGACTGGCGCCAGCTCTCGAAGCTCAAATCCACCTATACCGACGCGCTGCAAGCCCAGATCAACAAGGACAGCAGCCGCGTCCACACCAGCTACTCGCTCTCAGGCGCGCAGACCGGCCGCTTGTCCTCGACCGACCCCAATCTGCAGAATATCCCAATCCGCACCGAAGTCGGCCGCCAAATCCGCCACGCCTTCGTTGCCGAGCCCGGCAATGTCATCCTGGCGGCGGACTATAGCCAGATCGAACTGCGCCTTGCCGCGCACATCGCCGACGTTCCCGCACTGCGCGACGCATTCCTGGCAGGCGAGGACATTCACGCCGCCACCGCCCAGCAATTGTTCGGCGAGGTGAACCGCGACACCCGTGGCCGCGCCAAGACGATCAACTTCGCCATCCTTTACGGCATTTCCCGCTGGGGTCTCGCCGGGCGGCTGGAGATCAGCGCCGACGAAGCGCAGGACATGATCAGCCGCTATTATGAGCGCTTCCCCGGCATCAGCCTCTATATCACCGAAACGCTCGAAAAGGCCCGCGCACGGGGCTACACCGAAACGCTGTTCGGCCGGAAAACTTGGTTCCCGCGCATCAAGGCGCCGGTCCAGCATGAGCGCCAGGGCGCCGAACGCGCCGCGATCAACGCCCCGATCCAGGGCACCAGCGCCGACATCATTAAGCGCGCCATGGCCCGCATGGGGCCAGCCTTGGCCGCCGAAGGGCTGCACGATGTGAAGATGCTGCTTCAGGTCCATGACGAACTGGTCTTCGAACTGCCCGAAAGCCGGGTTGAACAAGCCAGCGCCATCATCCGCCGCGTCATGGAAAGGGCCGCCGAACCGATCGTGAAATTGAGCGTGCCGCTAGGCGTGGATATCGGCCACGGCCTGAGCTGGGGGGCGGCGCACTGACCGACAATCGTCATCCCAGCGCAAGCTGGGATCCCGGGCGGCAGGTAGCTTCACCATCCCAGCGTTGGCTTCGCCGCCCTTCGGGTCGCTGGGATGGCGACACTCTTAATTCCGCGCGTATCTGTCCTCATAACGGACGATATCGTCCTCACCCACATAGGACCCGGTCTGCACCTCGATGAACACCATCGGGATACGCCCCGGATTTTCTATCCGGTGCACCGCTCCCACCGGAACATAGACGGACTGGTTCTCGGACAGCAGTTGGACCTCCTCGCCCACGGTCACTTTCGCCGTGCCCTCGACGACGATCCAATGCTCCGAACGATGAAAATGGCTCTGCAGGCTGAGCGATGCGCCGGGGAGCACGGTGATCCGCTTCACCTGAAAGCGCGATCCCACGACCAGACTTTCATACCATCCCCAAGGCCGGTGATCCTTCGGAAACGCTTCCGCCTGTGAAGCGCCCTTGCGCTGCAATGCCTCGACCACAAGCTTCACATCTTGTGTGCGCGATTTGTCAGCGATCAGCACCGCATCATTCATCGCGACAGCCACGATGTTGTTGAGGCCGAGACCGACAATCTCAAGCCCCTCGCTCTCCGACCGCAGCAATGTATCGCGGCAATCGATGGCCGTCGCCGAACCGGACAGGGCGACCCCCTCCTCGTCCGGCTGCGAATGGCTCCACACCGCGTCCCAGCCGCCCAGGTCAGACCATTCCGAGTCATAGGGCACGACGGACAGATTTTCCGCCCGCTCCATGATCGCATAGTCGATCGCGATATTGTCCGCCTGGCTCCACGGCTCGGCGGCAAGCCGCAGGAAGCCCAGGTCGCTTTCGGCCTGCTCCACCGCCGCCCGCACCGCCGCAAATATGGCGGGGGCGTGACGCTCAAACGCGGCAACCAGATCCTTTGCTGCAAACAGGAAGATGCCCGCATTCCACAGATAATTGCCCGTCGCGAGCATCTCCTCTGCGCGCGCCGCGTTGGGCTTCTCAACAAAGCTCGCCAGCTTGATCGGCTGGCCGGACCCATCGGGCTTTGCTGCCGCCTCCAGATAGCCATAGCCCGTTTCCGGCCGCGTCGGGCGGATGCCGAACGTCACGAGATCGCCGTCGCGCGCCGCCGTCAGCCCCTTGCCCACCGCGGCATGAAAAGCCGCCACATCCGGCACGACATGGTCAGACGGCGCAACCAGCATGACCGCGTCCGGGTCGCTCGTCAGCAGGTGCAGCGCCGCCGCCAATATGGCGGGCGCAGTGTTGCGCCCTTCAGGCTCGATCAGGATCGCCGCCGGATCGATATTCTCCAGCGCCAATTGCTCGGCGATGATGAAGCGGAACAGCGAATTGGTCAGCACCAACGGCCGGGCGAAAGCGAATTGCTCGCTCTCCCCCGACAACCGCCGGGCGGCCGAACGGAACAGAGTTGTCTCGCCCAGCAGCGGCACAAACTGCTTGGGATAGGATTTTCGTGACAAAGGCCACAACCGCGTGCCCGAACCTCCAGCCAGAATGACCGGAGTAATTTGGAAAGTATCGGCGCTGGAAATCGACATAGCCCTGTTCGTGCAAAGGAAACTGACGAACCTCTAGCCGCCCGCCGCACATAGCTCCAACATAAAAAAGGACGGCGCGATGGCCGTCCTTCCTTTAATCGAACAGCTCCTCCAGGAAGCTCTTCTTGCGCTTCTTCTGATAATAGGGACCATCGTCACGATAATCACGATCCGGCCGATAGTGCGGCTGCTGCTGGGCTGGCGGGGCGGCAGGCGCTGCTCCCTGCGCCGACCGCTCGATGATCTTGTCCAGTTCACCCCGGTCCAGCCACACGCCGCGGCACTGCGGGCAAAAGTCGATCTCGACCCCCTGCCGGTCGGTCATGGAAAGTCCGACATGACAGACCGGGCAGAGCATGGCCGACACGGCTTCAGGCGTGCGCATCATTATTCCCGATCGCCAGTCAGGCTGAGCAGCATCTGGAACAGGTTGACGAAGTTCAGATACAGCGACAGCGCGCCCATCACCTGCATCTTCTGCGCCACCTCATGACCGGCATAGTGGAAATAATCCGACTTGATGCGCTGCACGTCCCAGGCAGTCAGGCCGGTGAAGACCACGACGCCAATGATCGAAATCACCATCTGCATGGCCGAAGAGCCGATGAAGATGTTGATGAGGCTGGCGACCAGGATACCGATCAGGCCCATGATCAGGAACGAGCCCATCTTCGACAGGTCACGCCCGGTGGTGTAGCCCCACAGCGCCATCGCCAGGAACATGACCGAGGCCGAGAAGAATGCCTGGGCGATGCTGCCGCCGGTAAAGACCAGGAAGATGCTGGCCAGCGACACGCCCATGACGACCGAGAAAGCCCAGAAGGCCATCCGCGCGCCCGCAGTCGTCATCTTTTCGATGCGGAAGCTGAAGAAGAACACAAAGGCCAGCGGCGCAAAGATCGCCACCCACTTCAGCGGCGTGCCGAAGATCGCGGCGGCTAGTACGGGCGTATTGCCGATAAAGGCGGCGACGAGGCCGGTAATGACCAGGCCGATGCCCATGTTGCGGAAGACGCCCAGCATGTGACTGCGCAGCCCGGCGTCATATTGCGCCGCCTGCGTCGTCCCATAATTCGGTGTACGAACGGGATTGTTCACGGCGTTGAAACTCCATCCTTCAAAACAGATTGCTTGGATCGAGTGGCCCGGCGCGGTCTTCGTGAGGCTTTTGAGGGGGGCGCAAAAGCCCACGAACCTGCACCGAGCGCACTCGATGCGGTCCGACATCACGACCAGCTCCCCGCAGGAAGCCAGCCGCCAGAGGGGCCCGGCCCGCACAAGCAATATCGGTAAGGAAACGCCTCAGCGCAAGTGATCGGCCCATCAGCAACAATTTGTTACAAAGGCGGAGGACAGGCCTCGACAAGATCACCCACGGTTGACGCCCGCCCCGAACCGCCGCATGGCTGCGCCTCATGAGCGACCAGTTCACCCCCGCCGAGCAGCACGCCGACGCTCCCCTGCGCCTCTTCAACAGCCTGACCCGCGCTGTCGAACCCTTCGCCCCCATTCAGGCGAACCACGCGCGCGTCTATAGCTGCGGCCCTACGGTCTATAACTACGCCCATCTCGGCAATCTGCGCGCCTATGTCTTCACCGACACGCTGCGCCGCACGCTGTTGTGGAAGGGCCTGGACGTCACCCACATCATCAACATCACCGATGTCGGCCATCTCACCAGCGACGCCGACGCAGGCGATGACAAGATGGAGGCCGCCGCCCGCGCCCAGGCAAAGAGCATCTGGGACATAGCCGCGCATTACACGGACGCCTTCAAGCAGAATATCGCAGACCTCAACGTCATCGCGCCCAGTGAGTGGACCGTCGCCACCGACTATGTCCCGCAGATGATCGAATTCGCGAAGAAGATCGCACCCGCGCATTGCTACGAACTCGACACCGGCCTCTATTTCGACAGCAGCACCGTGCCCGACTATGGCGCACTGGCGGGAGGCCGCGACGATGCTGCCCATGCCCGCATTGATCCGGTCGCAGGCAAGCGCAACCCGTCCGACTTCGCGATCTGGCGCAAATCCCCGCCCGGCGAGCAGCGCCAGATGGAATGGGACTCCCCCTGGGGCAAGGGCGCACCCGGCTGGCACCTCGAATGCTCGGTGATGAGCGAGGCGCGGCTCGGCCATCCGTTTGACATCCACACCGGCGGCATCGACCATCGCGAAATTCACCACCCGAACGAGATCGCGCAGAATCAGGCCTATTGCGGCTGCAACGACGCGCAGCCCGGCTTCACCGGCGCCCGCTGGTGGATGCACAACAACTTCCTGGTCGATCGCCAGGGCAAGATGAGCAAGTCGAAGGGCGGCTTCACCACCCTCTTCTCCTTGATCGACGC
The DNA here is from genome assembly GCF_042654265.1 of Sphingobium tyrosinilyticum. NCBI lineage: Bacteria > Pseudomonadati > Pseudomonadota > Alphaproteobacteria > Sphingomonadales > Sphingobiaceae > Sphingobium > Sphingobium tyrosinilyticum. The sequence goes on from NZ_JBHSFZ010000005.1 coordinate 170,732, forward strand.
GGGCGTGCACCCGCTCGCCTACCGTCTGCTATGCCTCGGCGCTCATTATCGCAGCGAACTGGAGTTCAGCGGCGAAAGCGTCGCCGCTGCGCTTACGCGCCTCAAACGCCTCGTCATGGGCGTCGAGAACCTCAAGAGCCGCGCTGAAGGCGTCACCTGGCAATCACCGCGTCTCGACTATTTACGCGCCAACCTGCACCCCAAGTTGGCGCCGCTACTGGAGCAATTCGACGCCGCGCTCAGCGACGACCTCATGACGCCCCGCGCATTGCCGCTACTTGAAGAGACGATCGCGCTCAAGAAGGTGCCCGTCGATGAGAAACTCTGCCTGATCGCCGCCTTCGACCAGGCGTTGGGCCTCAATCTGCTGACGCTCAGCCGCGCCGACTTGCGGCTCCAGCCCAAGGATGTTCAGATCACTCCGGACGAGATCGAGGCGGAACTCGACCGCCGCCAGACCGCCCGTGCCGAAAAGGACTTCACGCTGTCCGACGAGATCAGGGACGGCCTGATCGGACGCGGCGTGGAGGTGATGGACGGCGATCCTCTGCGCTGGGACTGGCGCTTGAATATAGGGTAAAAGCCTTATTTACCAAACCGTTACGCCTTCGTCATAATAAGCCGAACCGTGCCGCCGCTGCGCCGGTTCCGCTGGACAGCAGATCGCGAAGGGCGCACCTTCTGCCCATGAAATGGCACATCTTGGCGATCATGAGCGGCCTCGCCGCGGCGGCGCCGCCCCCAGCCAGGACGCAGGTCTTCATGTTCGAAACCGGCACGACCCTGCTCACCAAATGCCGTAACAAAGCGCCGGAATATGCGCTCGCCTGCACGGCCTACATCGTCGGCGCGGTGGACGGCATAAAGAAAGACGTCTTCATCGGCCGAACCCACGCGAATTGCTGGCCCGACCAGATGCAGGCCGAAGACGTGCGGCGCATCGTCGTCGCCTATCTGGAACGCTATCCTGACCAGCGCAAGGCGCCTGCCTCGGTACTTGTCAGCGTCGCGCTGAACGGCCGTTACCCCTGCGAGAAGTAAGCCTGTCCTCGCAGCACCCACGCTCCCGCAGCTATAAACTTGCTTTAACCCCTTCATCAGCGTAGGGGCGGCCCCTATTTTTACATCTTTTGGGAGACTCACTGTGGCGGCGAAGTGGACGCCGGAAAGCTGGCGGGAGCATAAGGGCATTCAGATGCCCGTCTATCGTGACGCGGAGGCGCTCGCCGCCGTGGAGGCGCAGCTCAGCCAGTTTCCCCCGCTCGTCTTTGCCGGCGAAGCGCGCAACCTGAAGCACGACCTCGCCAAGGTCACCAATGGCGAGGCTTTCCTGCTGCAGGGCGGCGATTGTGCCGAGAGCTTCGCGGAGTTCCACCCGAACAACATCCGCGACACCTTCCGCGTGCTGCTCCAGATGGCGGTGGTCCTTACATTCGCGTCCAAGCTGCCGATCGTGAAGGTCGGCCGCATGGCAGGCCAATTCGCCAAGCCGCGCTCGGCCGACACCGAAACGATCGGCGGCGTGGAACTGCCCAGCTATCGCGGCGACAATGTCAACGACATTGCCTTCACGCCCGAAGCGCGCGAGCCTGACGCGCAGCGCATGGTCCGCGCCTACAACCAGTCAGCCGCGACGCTGAACCTGGTGCGCGCTTTCTCGACCGGCGGTTACGCCAGCCTGGATCGCGTGCATGGCTGGATGCTCGATTTCATGGGCCGCAGCCCTTGGGCCGCGAAGTTCGAAGCCATGGCGGATCAGATCGGCCAGGCGCTCGACTTCATGCGCGCCTGCGGTCTGTCGCCCGAAACCGTGCCGCAGCTCGGCGGAACCAGCTTCTACACCAGCCATGAAGCGCTGCTGCTCCCCTATGAGCAGGCGCTGACCCGGCAGGATTCACTGACCGGCGACTGGTATGACACGTCCGCGCACATGCTTTGGATCGGCGACCGCACGCGGTTCGAAGGCTCGGCGCATATCGAATATCTGCGCGGCATCGGCAATCCGATCGGCATGAAGTGCGGCCCGAGCCTTGAGCCCGACGCCCTCATCCGCCTGCTCGACATCTTGAACCCCTCGCGCGAGGCGGGCCGCATCACGCTCATCACGCGCTACGGTCATGACAAGATCGAGGCGGGCCTGCCCAAGCTGGTCCGCGCGGTGCTGCGCGAAGGCCATCCGGTGGTCTGGTCCTGCGACCCCATGCACGGCAATGTCATCAAGGCGGCCAATGGCTACAAAACCCGCCCGTTCGACCGCATCCTGGCCGAAGTGCGCGGCTTCTTCGCCGTGCACCGTGCCGAAGGCAGCTTCGGCGGCGGCATCCATGCCGAAATGACCGGCCAGAATGTGACGGAATGCACCGGCGGCGCCATCGCCATCACCGATGAGGGCCTAGCCGACCGCTACCACACCCATTGCGACCCGCGCCTCAACGCGGCGCAGAGCCTCGAACTCGCCTTCCTGCTTGCGGAAATGCTGAACGAGGAACTGAAGGAACGCCGCGTCGCGGCCTGATCCTTCGCAACGGTCATAGACAATCCCGCCGCGTGAATGGCTCGCGGCGGGATTTTTTATGGCATGATCGCCTGCGCACCCGCTTTGTTTGAGCGGATTATTTCGCCCCCATAATCCTATCCTTTCTTCCAATCAGACCAAGCTCATCTCCGTTCGGGCTGAGCTTGTCGAAGCCCTCCGCTTTCTTCAGGAGGCGCACTTCGACAGGCGCAGCCGGCGTGGAGGGAAGAAGGACCACTCATGACCCAAGCCATGGCCATCGAAACCCGCAGCTTCTACGATCTGCGCGCTTTTGCCCGCGCCGCCGCAATCCCATCCGAAGCATATGGCGACCCCTTCCTGACCAGCCGCGCCGCTCTCGGCCTTCCCGAAGGTGCAGTCTCGATCTACCTCATCGCCCTCCCCCAGGGCCGCGGCCGGGTGCAAAGCCTGCCCGATGACGAGTTCCTCATCCTTCTCGACGGCACGCTCACCCTCGAAACCGCGGAGGGCGCCACGCAGCTTTCCACCAATCAGAGCGCCGTCATCACAAAGGGCACTGGCTTCACCTGGTCCTCGCGGGAAGGCGCACGACTGATCGCGATGCGCCGCAACGGCAGCCCGGAGGCCCCGCCCGCCATCATTCTCATCGATGAAGACGCCCCGCTCGAATCCTCGGGCACGCCCCTCGCCGAACTGCTGGTCGGCCCGACGCCTAGCTGCCGCAACTTCACCGATTATCGGTCAGCAGACGGCGAATTCGTCTGCGGCACCTGGGATTCCACGCCCTATCACCGCCTCTCCATGGCCTATCGCCACTATGAACTTATGTACCTGCTCGAAGGCAACGTGACCTTCATTGATGGCGCAGGCCGCGAGGGCACTTTCCGCAAGGGCGATATCTTCCTGGTGGAGCAGGGCGCGCATTGCAGCTGGGACAGCCGCGAGCATGTGAAGAAAGTCTATGCCATTTACCGGCCCATCTGACGGGTACGGTCCCGACGGGCTGCGCAAATACCCCCCCTTTGCGCAGCCCGTCACAAGGGCGTAACAATGCTGTGATTGGGTCCTTGCTTTTGCGGTGCAGCAATATAGCCTCCGCATATGGCAAAGGATCCGGCATTGGCGACCATCGCCGTTTACAGCCTCAAAGGGGGCGTGGGTAAAACCACCTTCGCGATCAATCTGGCCTGGGCGTCCGCCTGCATTTCGAAAAGGCGGACGCTCCTCTGGGATCTTGATCCGCAGGCCGCGTCCAGCTGGCTTATCTCCACCGACAGCAAAAGCCGCGACGCCGCGCAGGCGATCTTCAGCAAGGATGTCGAAGTCCGCAAGCTGATCCAGCCATCGACCGTTCAGGGCCTGGACCTGATCGCCGCCGACACTTCCCTGCGCAGCCTCGATCATCTGTTTCGGGAAATGGACAAGAAGAAGCGGCTCGCCAAACTGATCGAGACTGTCGGCAAGGATTACGACCGCATCATCCTGGATTGCCCGCCCGGCCTCACCGAAACCAGCGAGCAAGTGCTGCGCGCCGCCGACATGATCGTGATCCCGGTCATCCCCTCCCCACTGGCTCAGCGCGCGATGGGAGAGGTCGCCCGCTATCTCGTCCAGCGGGGCGGCAGCCATCCGCCGATCATGCCCGTCTATTCCATGGTCGATCGCCGCCGCGCCCTCCACCGCGCCGCGATAGAAGCACAGCCCGCATGGCCTGCCATCCCCATGGCCAGCGCGGTCGAACAAATGGCCGTCCGCCGCAAACCACTAGGCGCCTTCGCCGCCACTTCTCCACCGGCACAAGCGTTCGGCAATCTATGGACGGGGATCGAACGCCAGGTGCAGAGCCGCTAGGTTCCAACGCCCTTCGTTCGCACACGCCTTCCCGTTTCGAGCGAAGTCGAGAAACATGGCGCAGCCTGCTCTAAAAGACGCAAAGCAAACCGCATCGCCCCACAGCCCTGAGCCACGCCACGCCAATCCGGCATGACGAGCACAGCGGCCGTAAAGTGACCCGTCGCTATCTCAGGCAGCGATGTCGTAAGGCCGAATTTCGCCCGTCAGATAAAGGTTGCGCGCCTTCGACCGGCTGAGCTTGCCCGAACTGGTGCGCGGCAGCGTGCGCGGCGGCACCAGTTCGACGACGCAGTTCATGCCGGTGATCGCCCGGACCCGCTCGCGAATCTGGTCGCGCAGCCGCGTGCGCTCATCATTGTCGGACGTGCGGCAATGCACCAGCACGGCGGGCGCTTCCTCGCCACCCGGCGTGGTGATGGCGAAGGCGGCGATGTCGCCCTGCTTGAAGCCCGGCAGTTGCTCCACCGCCCATTCGATATCCTGCGGCCAGTGATTCTTGCCGTTGATGATGATCATGTCCTTGGCGCGGCCGACGATGTAGAGATAGCCATCGCTAAGATAGCCCATGTCGCCCGTGTCCAGCCAACCGTCGAGCATGCAGGCGTCGGTCGCCTCCTGATCTCGGAAATAGCCGACCATCAGGCTTGGGCCGGTCGTCCAAACCTTGCCAATCTGCCGCTCGCCCAGCACGCCGCCATCCTCGTCGCGGATTTCCACGATCATGTCGCGCGCGGGCTTCCCGCAATTGACGATCGAGCGGAAGCGCTGTGGACGGCCCTCGGTCGCGTCGCCGCCCGACAGGTCGGTTTCTTCGACCAACTCGACGATGATGCCCTCGCCCGGCGGCATGATGGTGACGGCCAGCGTCGCTTCGGCCAGGCCATAGCTCGGCAGGAACGCCTTGGGTGAAAAGCCCGCATCGGCGAACGCATCGACAAAGCTCTGCATCACGTCCGGCCGGATCATGTCCGCGCCATTGCCCGCCAAGCGCCAGCGCGACAGGTCGAAGCGATCCGCTGCCTTGGTCTGGCTCGACATGCGGCGTGCGCAAATGTCGTAACCAAAGGTCGGCGAATAGCTGATAGAGGTCCCCTCGTTACGGCTGATCAGGTCCAGCCACGCCAGCGGACGGCGGGCGAAATCCTCGGTCTTCATATAGTCGGTCGATACCTGGTTGGCGACGACCGAGAGGAAGCAGCCCACCAGACCCATGTCATGATACCAGGGCAGCCAGCTGATGCAGCGGTCGCTATCCTGAACCTCCATACCATGGCTATGCGCGGCGAGATTGCTCAGCAGCGCGTGATGCGTCACCGCCACACCATGGGGGAAGCGGGTCGAACCGCTGGAATATTGAAGATAGGCGATTTCCTCGCCCTTCGCCTGCGGCAGTTCGCAGGGCACGACGTCTCGCGCGATGAAATCCTCAAAAGCGATGCTCTCGACCGCCTTTTGCCGCCCGGATTCCCCCGCCATCTCTTCCAGTTCCTTCGGGAAGAGGAAAAGCATCGGGTCACAGCTCGACAGCTGGACGTTGAGCTGATCGATATAGCTTTCCTTGCCGCCAAAGCTGGTCGGCAGCGGCAGCGGCACCGGCCAGGCGCCCGCATAGATGATGCCAAAGAAGAGCTGCGCGAAATCCACGCCGGTCTCGGCGACCAGCGCCACGCGATCTTCCGGCTTCACCCCATGGGCGATCAGTCGATGAGCGCAGGCGACCGCATCATCCCGCAGTTCGGAAAAAGGATAGGGCCGCGACAGATTACCGCGAGCATCATGGAAATTCAGCCCCCGCTGTCCCCGCGCCGCGTAATCAAGTGCCTCGCCCAGCGTCTCGAAATCAGAGAAGCGGCGCGGAAGGGCGTCATTTGTCGGCGTCGGTGCCATCATGCTTTGCGAACCCGTCATATTGGTGTCACCCAATGTCAATCTTGTCATCCGGGCGGCCCGCTATCATCTTTGAAGCGAGGATGCACCGGATATTGCATTCCAGCGTCGTCTTCTACAGCATAAGGCGCGGTAAAATTCCGGCCCCACTGTGGCATAATCAAGGCGCGCGCTGCATAAGCATTGCCCATGAAGGCGCTGACATGACCGGCAAACGTCCCCGCCCGCCGCTCGACGGCGACAGCCTGCGCGAACTTGCGCTGCGCTATGTCGGCCGTTTCGCCACCAGCCGGGCGAAGCTGCTCGCCTATCTCAACCGCAAGCTGCAAGAGCGCGGCTGGGGCGGCGAGGACCCGCCACAGCCCGACCTGCTCGTCGATCGGCTGGCCGAGCTACGCTATGTCGATGACCGCAGCTTCGCGGTCATGAAAAGCGCATCGCTCGCCCGCCGCGGTTATGGCTCCCGTCGCGTCGCGGAAACCCTACGCGCGGACGGCATAGCCGAAACCGACCGCGAAGAGGCCGACGCCCATACGCAAAGCGAGGCATGGACCACCGCAGATCGCTTCGCCCGCCGCAAGCGGCTCGGCCCCTACGCTCAGACTCGCCCCGACCCCAAGCTGCGCGAAAAATGGATCGCCGCCTTCCTCCGCGCCGGTCACAGCTACGACATAGCGCGCCGCTGGACCGACGCCGCCCCGGGCGAACCGCCAGAACCCGACTAAATCCTCCCCGCAAGGAGAGGCGGGCCAGCCACAGGCTGGGGAGGGGGATTGCGCCCTATCCTCAAACATGTACCTCCCATCATATGAAGCACCTCCCCCTCCTGCTCCTCCCCCTCCTCGCCGCCTGCTCGCCTACAGCGCCAAAGGCCGAGAAATCCTCGACCCCCGCAACCCAGCAGGCCGCCCTCCTCCCCCTCGCGATCCACACCGCCAAGGGCACGCATCGCTTCGCCGTTGAGACCGCCGTCACCGAAAGGCAGCAGGAACAGGGCCTCATGTTCCGCAAGGCGATCGCCGCTGATGGCGGCATGCTCTTCCCGATGAACCCGCCGCGCACCGCCAGTTTCTGGATGAAGAACACGCTGATCCCGCTGGACATGCTCTTCATCCGCACGGACGGCAGCATCGCCTTCATCGCCGCCAATACCCAGCCCTATTCGCGCGAACCTGTATCGGCGGGCGTTCCCGTCACCGCCGTCCTTGAACTACGCGGCGGGCGGGCGGCGGAACTTGGCATAGCCGAAGGAGACCGGGTCTCCTGGGGCAAGTGCGCCGACCCCGCAGGCAAGAGCCGGCCCGGCCTCGATTTCTGCCCGCCGCAGGCACGCTGACGCCATATCCGCCTTGCCAATGACCCGCCTCGGGCTTAAGCGCTTCGCCCATGGGAATCCTGGCCAAGATCTTCACCTGGTGGAATGGCGCGACCATCGGCACCGCACTCTACACCTCCCGCAAGGGTAAGAAGGTGGGCGAAGACCATCAGGGCAATATCTATTATGAAGGCGGCGCGGACGTGCATGGCCGCACACGCCGCTGGGTGATCTACAACGGCAATAATGATGCGAGCCGCGTGCCGTCCGAATGGCATGGCTGGCTGCATCATACGATCGAAGGCACGCCGGAAAGCTTCCTGCCCCCGGCGCGCATCTGGGAACGCGATTATACGCCGAACGCGACCGGCACGCCCAACGCCTACCGCCCCTCCGGCGCGCTGGAAAAAGGCGGTCAGCGGCAGCGCGCCACGGGCGATTATGAAGCGTGGAGCCCCGACGCATCATGATCCGGCGTCCGGCGGGGACGCCCCTGCCGATCCTGCCCCTTGCCCCCTTGCTCGGCTCGCTATTGATGCTGGCGGCGTGCGGCGACGATGAGCTTCCCACCGCCAATCAGACCGGCCCGGTGAAGATCGAAGGGCAGAAGATCCGCAACAGCGGTTCCTCCGCGCTGCCCGGCACCCCGATGGCGGAACGGGTCGCCGTGATCGGCCTCCTCAACAAGCGCAACGGCATCACCACCGATCTCACCATGCAGCCTGGCGACGCCCTGCGCGCGGGTGATGCGATCGTCCGCCTCCAAGCGTGCGAGACCACCGCGCCCTGGGAAAATGTGCAGGAAACCGGCGCCTTCGTGCAACTCGACGTACGCAGCACCGCCGACAATAAATGGCGCCGCAACTTCTCTGGCTGGCTGTTCAAGGAACGGCCCGAACGCAACGTCGTGCAGCACCCGATCTATGACGTCTGGGTCAGAAGCTGCACGATGTCCTGGCCCGAAAGCGGCCCCGGCACAGTGAAGCTCGGCAGCAAGGGCGAGCCTCCGGCCGACGCGTCACCCGCCAGCGGCGCGAACGCCAGCTCCGCCCAGCCTCCCGAACCTTCCGCCAATACGGAGCGCCCCGCCCCCAGCGGCACGTCACCCAGCGCCCCCGCCAGCAACCCCAGATAATCCTGCTGGCTGATCTCGATCGCGCCCAACGACCGCAAATGCTCGGTCATGAACTGGCAATCGAGCAGCGTGAACCCGGCAAAGAGCATCCGGCCGGTGAGCCAGGCTAGCGCGACCTTCGACGCATCGGTCCGCCGCGACACCATGCTTTCGCCGAAAAAGGCTTGCCCCAGCGCAACGCCATAAAGCCCGCCGACCAATTCCTCACCGTCCCAGACCTCGATCGAATGGGCAAAGCCGGTCTCATGCAGGTGCCGATATGTCCGCTCGATCTCGCGATTGATCCAGGTGGACGGCCGATCCTCCGCGGCCTGCGCACAAAGCGACACGACGCCGCCAAAGTCGCGGTTCGCCGTGACCCGAAACCGGTCCCGCCGGATCGTCTTGGCCAGCGAATGGGACAAGTGAAAGCCACGCAGCGGCATGATCGCGCGGCGCTTGGGCTCAATCCAATAGACCTCCTCCGCATCCCGGTCATCGGACATGGGAAACACGCCGATGGAATAGGCCTGCAACAGGACCAGAGGATCGATCGTCATCAAACAGAGACTTAGCGAGCCCAACGCAAGCGCGCCAGAGGGCCTTTGGTCGTAAACCCAATCGCACCTGCTCTCGATTTACCTCTCTCGCACGCGGGGGAGGGAGAGACCCGCCGCAAAGCGGTGGGAGGGGTGAGGGCCTGTTGCGCAGTACACCCGCACCAACTGCGCCCGGCCAGTAAGCCGCCCGTCAGAACATGCAGCCGCCTCAGGGCCTCACGACTTCTCCATCTTCCTTGGTGAACGTGTCGGGCACCCGATCCAGCAGCGTGAATACGATCTCGGACGGCCGGCATAGCTTCGTGCCCTTGGGGGTGACGATGATCGGGCGGTTCACCAGGATCGGATGCTCAACCATCGCCGAAAGAATTTCATCGTCTGACACCGTATCTGTCAGCAAACCAAGTTCGGCTGCGGGAGTGCCCTTTCCCCGCAGGACATCGCGTGGCGACGCGCCCATGTCCGAAAACAGCCGCTCAAGCAGGGCACGCGTCCAGCCCACCTTGGCATATTCCACTATCTCAGGGACATAAGCCGCTGCTTCGATCATCGCGAGTGCGTTGCGCGAAGTACCGCAGGCAGGATTGTGGTAGATGGTGATCGGAAAGGTATCAGACATGAGGCGGCTCCTCCAAGATGAGCCAGCCGAACACCAGAAGCGCGACGACCGCGCCCGCAATCTGGCTGGCGATGAACAAGGGGACCGACGGTAGAGCGATCCCGGCAAAGCTGTCGGTGAGTGAGCGAGCCAGCGTCACGGCCGGATTGGCGAAGGAGGTCGATGCCGTGAACCAATAAGCGGCGGTGATATAAAGGCCAACGGCGGTAGGCGTGAACTCGGGCCGGGACCGCTGCGTCGTCAATATCGTGCCGATCAGCCCGAAAGTGGCGATGGCCTCCGCAAGGCCCTGCCCCCAGCCGTCGCGCAGTTTGGTGGAGATTTGCCACAGCGGCTCGCCAAACATGGCATGGGCGGCCCATACGCCGATCACCGCGCCATTGAATTGCGCCGCCACGTAGAACAGCGCCAAGCGCGGCGCGGTATCTCCCCGCAACAGGAAAGTCAGCGTCACCACGGGGTTGAAATGTGCGCCCGACAGCGGCGCAAACATGTGGATCAGGACGACGAGACCCGCACCTGTCGCGATCGTGTTGCCCAGCAACGCGATCGCATCATTACCAGCGGCCAGCCGCTGTCCCATGATGCCGGAACCGACGACGACCGCCAGCAGCATCGCCGTTCCCAACGCCTCGGCGGCGATATTTCGAGCAAAGCTCATCGGGGCGGGCAACATTGGGCGGCTTCGGCGATTTCCGCCAGTGGCGCGCATATCTCGGGCCGCCCTCCGCAACAGTCCGACACGAGGAAGCTGAGAAGATCGCGCATCCCTTTAAAATCAGCAGAGTAGATCACCGACCGGCCTTCGCGGCGGGACTGGACCAGACCTGCATGTCCTAAAATGTTCAGATGGGTTGAGAGCGTGCTGGGCAACACCCCCACTTCGCGCGATATCTCTCCGGCGGCCACACCTTCCGCGCCTGCGCGCACCAGCAGGCGGAACACAGCCAGCCTGTGGCCATGCGCCAGCGCCGAAAGCGCTCCGACCGCATCAGGCAACCCCACCTGTTCAGGCATGTTCAACGGCGAAATCCTTAGTTCGATATTTCGATCATATCCGAAATATCGAACTATTCGATGCGTGGCAATGGCCGCTTTGGATCAAGATGGAATGGACTCTGCGCTCGCTCACGCAGCGCCCCCACGCTCAATCAACAGGAATGAAGCGAAGCGTCCCTACGCGCCGCACCACGCCACTGTCCGTTGGATGGTTGATCCCATCCATCACCGGCACTTCCGAAAAGTCGAACGGGCTCACGCCATCGAGGCAGGCGACGTTCACCCCATATTCGCCGGGGTTCGACCGTCGCTGGTGGTGCGTGTAGATGCCGCATCGGGAGCAGAAGAAGTGCTGCGCCGATCCTGTATTGAACCGATAGCTCGTCAGAACATCCTCGCCGCGAACGATATCGAGCCCGCCGACCTTAGCCGAAACAGCGATCGCGCCCCGCATCCGGCAGTAGGAACAGGTACACCGGCGTGCGCTGTTGAGGCCATCGCTCAACTCGACTTCGAACCGCACCGCGCCGCAATGGCACTGGCCGCCCTGTCTGTGCGCATCAGCCATTCTATGACCCCTCACCTGCCTCACGCTATTTTATTCCCCTCGCCGGGGACCGCGCAAGACCGTTCCGCCAAACAAAAGGGCGAGCCTCGCAGCCCGCCCTTCATCATTTTACCTGGCGCAGCGTCTTAATAGACGCGCGCCTTGGGCTTGATATATTCCGCCTCGTCCGTGAGCGTATAGTCGTGCACCGGGCGGTAATCGAGCGACACCTTGCCGCCCTTGCCGCCCCAGCCTTCGAACCAGCTGACGGTGTGCTTCATCCAATTGTCGTCGTCGCGGTTCGGGAAATCCTCATGCGCATGCGCGCCGCGGCTTTCCTTGCGGTTTTCCGCGCTGACCATGGTGCAGACCGCCTGGGACATCAGGTTGTCCAGCTCCAGCGTCTCGATAAGGTCGGTGTTCCAGATCAGCGAGCGGTCGGACACGCCGACATCCTGCATGCTGGCATTGACCTGCGCCATCTTGGTGACGCCCTCGCCCAGCAGCGCGCTGTCGCGGAACACAGCGGCATGCTTCTGCATAGTATGCTGCATTTCCAGACGGATCTTCGCCGTCGGCGAACCGCCCTTGGCGTTGCGATAATGGTCGAGGCGGCTAAGCGCCAGATCGGCCGCATCCTTGGGCAGCGGACGATGCGAGCCGTTGGGCTTGATCGTTTCCTTAAGGTGCAGGCCGGTCGCACGGCCGAACACGACAAGGTCGATCAGCGAGTTGGAGCCCAGGCGGTTCGCGCCATGCACCGACACGCAGGCCGCTTCGCCGACCGCATAGAGGCCCGGCACCACGACTTCGGGATCGTCGCCGACCTTCGTCACCACCTGGCCATGATAGTTACAGGGGATGCCGCCCATATTATAGTGAACGGTCGGCGTCACCGGCAGCGGCTGACGGGTCAGATCGACGCCCGCGAAAATCTTGCCGCTCTCGGTGATGCCCGGCAAACGCTCGGCCAGCACCTTGGGATCGATATGATCGAGGTGCAGGAAGATGTGGTCCTTGTTCGGACCCACGCCACGCCCTTCGCGCATTTCCATCGCCATCGAGCGCGACACGACGTCACGCGACGCTAGATCCTTCGCCGAGGGGGCATAGCGCTCCATGAAGCGCTCGCCTTCGGAGTTGGTGAGGTAGCCGCCCTCGCCGCGCGCGCCTTCGGTGATCAGCACGCCCGCGCCGTAGATGCCGGTCGGGTGGAACTGCACGAACTCCAGGTCCTGGAGCGGCAGGCCCGCGCGCAGCACCATGCCGCCGCCGTCGCCGGTGCAGCTATGCGCCGAGGTGGCGGAGAAATAGGCACGGCCATAGCCGCCGGTCGCCAGCACCACGGCCTTCGAACGGAAGCGGTGGATCGATCCATCTTCCATGCAGATGGCGATGACGCCGCGGCACTCACCATTTTCCATGATGAGGTCGATCGCGAAATATTCGATGTAGAAGTCCGCGTCATACTTCAGGCTCTGCTGATACAGAGCATGCAGCATCGCGTGGCCCGTACGGTCGGCGGCGGCGCAGGTGCGCTGCACCGGCGGGCCTGCGCCCATATTCTGCATGTGGCCGCCGAAGGGACGCTGGTAGATGGTGCCGTTCTCGTTGCGGCTGAACGGCACGCCCGCATGTTCCAGCTCGATGACGGCTGCGGGCGCTTCACGCACCATATATTCGATCGCGTCCTGGTCGCCCAGCCAGTCCGACCCCTTCACGGTGTCGTACATGTGCCAGGTCCAGTGGTCCGGCGAATTGTTGCCCAGCGAAGCCGCGATGCCGCCCTGCGCGGCGACCGTGTGGCTGCGGGTCGGGAACAGCTTGGTGATGCAGGCGGTCTTCAGGCCCGCTTCGGCGCTGCCCATGGTCGCGCGCAGGCCCGAACCGCCCGCGCCCACCACGACCGTGTCATAGGTATGATCGATGATCTTGTAGGCTTCGCTCATTACTTGACGATCCCCGTGAAGGCGATCTTGGCGATCGCGAAGATACCAGCGGCGGCGCCAGCGATGGTGTAGAAGTTCAGCAGCAGGATGCAGAAGAAGTTCAGCCCCTTGTCGTGAACATAATCCTCCAGCATCACCTGCATGCCCAGACGCAGATGGTAAAAGACGCTGACCAGCATCAGCATCAACGGCACGGCCACCAGCGGATTGGCGATCCAGTTGCGGACGCTCTCATAATCCAGCCCCGGCAGGCTCACCAGGCTGAAGATCAGCCACAGCACCAGCAGCAGATTGCCAACGGCGGTATAGCGCTGCGCCAGCCAGTGATGCGCACCATGGCGCGCCGATCCAAGGCCACGGACGCGGCCGATTCCGGTTCCCGTTCCCATCAGATTTTCCCCGAAAAGATGGTGGCCCACAGCGCCACGGTCGCAAGGATCGACAGGACCGGGATCACCAGCGACCAGGTCTTGTTCGTGTTCAACTCATAACCCGCGCCCATGTCGAGCACGAAGTGGCGCAGGCCCGACATCATATGCTGGAAGAAGAACCAGCTGATGCCGATCATCACCAGATAGCCGAAGGGCGAAGTCGCGCATTTGACGAAGGTCGCATAGGCGTCCGGACCCATGGCGATCGCCATCAGCCACCAAACCACGCCCAGAATTCCAACGGTGGCAAGACCGTTGCCGGTCACCCGGTGCAGGATGGAGATCGCCATCGCTGGCCCCCATTTCCAGATCGTCAAATGCGGCGAGAGCGGCCGGCTCGTGGTTCGCGCCATATCTACCTACGTCCCTGATGCTTGTCCCTGATTCCCGTCCCCTTAGGAGCGAACGGTCAAGAGGGCAAGCCGCCCGCTCCCCGCGCCCGATCGATCGCGGCTAAGAACTGATTAACCAGATCGCGCTATCACCCGGCGGACAAACAAGAGAATTGAGGTTTGCCGCTTATGACGTCCGTCGCCGCATCGAAGAGCGCAATGATCGCCAGTATGGCGGAGATCGATCCCACCGGTGAATTGGCCGCGGGGCTTCGGGAAATCCGCGACCTGATCGGCGACGGCGCGTCTGCCGCCGCCCGCACTTTCTTCGACAGCTATATGGAACAGTCGCATCTGCGCAGTACCCTGGCCGCCTCGACGATCGCGAAGATCGAGACGGAGGCCCATGAATATGTGCGGCAGAAGCTGAGCTTTTACGAAGCGGGCAGCTGGGCGGGCTCCTGCATCGCCTGCGTCCGGCTGGCGCGCAAGCGCAACCTGCCGCTGGGCGTGGTGCTGACCGCCGTGTCCGAAGCCAACAAGCAGATTAACAGCATGATCTGGCAAAAGGCCGCCGATGATACGACGCGCCAGCGCCTCGTGAATGTCATCACGATGGTCAGCATGGTCGATGCCAGCATGATGACCAACGCTTTCGCGGGCGATGAAGCAGAGGCGCAGCGCGATGAGCGCCAGCGGATCAGCACGCTGTTCGAACAGCGCATCATGGGCGAAATCGACGGCGCCTCGCAGCTCGGCGAATCGCTCCGGGAACAGGCGAAGGACGCCTCCGCCGCCACGCGCGGCATGTTGGGCAAGGCGTCGGAAGTCGCCGCCGCCGCCGAACAGTCGGCCATCGCCATGCGCGAAGCCGCCCGCACCTCCGCCGGCCTCATCCGCGCGATTGAGGATGCCCGCACCGAAGTCGAAAGCGCCGCCGACGTGGCGCAGCGCGCCGCCCGCCAGTCGGGCGACGCGGTCACCATGTCCGCCACCCTATCGGAACATGCCAAGTCGATCGAATCGATCCTCGGCCTCATCCGCGACATTGCGGGCCAGACCAACCTGCTCGCCCTCAACGCCACGATCGAAGCCGCCCGCGCGGGCGACGCAGGCCGGGGCTTTGCCGTCGTCGCGCAGGAGGTAAAGAGCCTCGCGAACCAGACCGCCCGCGCCACCGACGAAATCGCGGGCAAGATCGCCGATATCCAGGCATCCACCCGCCAGTCGGTCGAAACCAACGAACGCATCCGCGACACGGTGGGCGAAGTGCAATCCAGCGCCGACCGCATCCGCCACGCCATGGATGCCCAGGCGCAAACCGTCACCATGATCACCGCCGCCGTCGATGAAACCGCGCTCGCCGCCGATTCGATGTCGGGCACCATCTCCGCCATCCGCCAGGATACGGAAGTCGTCGCCTCCGAAATCGACCAGCTCGAACGCGGCTTCATGAGCGTCGAAGGCAAACTCGCCAGCCTCCGCGCCGCCTCCTCCGACTTCGGCCGCCAGGTGGCCTGAGAGCGACCGGGCGACGCCGCCCTATATCACCCCTCCCTTGCAAGGTAGGGGACGTAAGCGGCGCTTGTTCTTCAGCACCACAGAAACACGCTTCCCCCGCCCATGCCCGCCCCAAGTCGCGCCGGACGTCACACGACCGGACAACGCACCCGCTTCCCCTCTCCCCATCAAAGTTCTAAAGGCCGCGCCATGACCGACGCTGCCTCTCCCACCGCCCAAAGCTGGAAAGTCACCCTGCCCTGCACCCGCGCGGAGGCGGAGGCGATCGACGGCGACATCGCGGCCTTCGCGCTCATGGACAAACCGCCGGTCCTGATGACCAGCGAAGCCGCGCCCGATGATGAAAATGCTTGGCGCCTCGACGCCTATTTCGAAGGCGAGCCAAGCCCCGCCGCCATCAAGCTCATCCGCACTCTGGTCCCCAGCGCCGCCGGCGCCAAACCGCAGATCGAAAAGCTTCCCGACGAAGATTGGGTGACGCTGAGCCAGCAGGGCCTCGAACCCGTCACCGCAGGCCGCTTCCACGTCCGCAACCTCGCCACCGATCCTGAACAGCCCGGCCATGTCAATTTCCTGATCGAGGCGAGCCGCGCCTTCGGCACCGGCCAGCATGAAACCACCGGAGGCTGCCTCCTGATGCTCGACCGCATGCGCCGGATCGGCATGCGTTTCGGCAATGTCGCCGACATCGGGACCGGCACCGGCTTGCTCGCCTTCGCCGCCCTGCATCTCTGGCCCCGCGCCTATGCGACCGCGTCGGATATCGATCCCGTCGCTGTCCAGATCAGCGCAGAAAATGCCGCCGCCAACCGCATGACCGTGGGCAGGGGCTTGGGACAGCTGGCCCTCTACACCGCCGCTGGCGTCGATCATCCCGCCATTGCCACCCGCGCGCCTTACGACCTTTTGATCGCCAACATCCTGGCAGGCCCGCTGATCGAACTCGCCCCCTCGCTCTGCGCGATGGTGGAGGAAGGCGGCACCATCCTCCTCGCCGGATTGCTGAACGAACAGGCCGACGCCGTCCTCGCCGCCTACCGCTCCCAAGGCATGCGCCTCGCCGAACGCACCGACCACGGCGACTGGCCCACCCTGCGCCTACGCAAACGCCCCCGCATCGGCTGGAAACGCCCAAAACGCATCGACAGCCAAGCCCGAGGCGAAGCGCCGGGATTCGGGAGTTTGTAAGCTCGTTTGTTTTTAGCAACGCCGATAGGCGGCCCCGGCCAGCTGCCGAATGCTCCTAGCCACCTCAGCCTTGCTCCGGGCTATGGGGAACAATCAATATCCCGATTCAGGGAGCCGGCTGAGTTGGAGGCAGCCGAATGTCTCTGCGCACGATCCCCGTTCGTCCTGAGCTTGTCGAAGGACATTAGCGCCCCTTCCCATTGCGCATACGCTTCCAGAGCCGCAGCGCGAGGGGGCAAGGGCCGTCTCCTCCCGACCAATGACAGTCGCCAGTTCTTCATCACCCCGGACCTGATCCGGGGTCCCGCTTAATATTGCCAAACAGAGAAAGCGGGATGCCGGCTCAAGGCCGGCATGACGATAGAGTTATCGGCTAACGACCCAGGCTGTGTGGAAACGTCTTCGTTGCTCTGGTTGATAGATGGTCCGAGCCGAGTTTGGACGGCGTTGTCTTAGCCGGCGATGGCAC